>CALGHA010000001.1 GCA_937915835.1 uncultured Fretibacterium sp.
AAACGCCCTCTTGATGTCATGTATTCGTAATTTTGTGTGCCGAAGTAATTTATCAGCGTCCAATCCGAGAAATTCAGCATCTTTGATCTTATCGCCGGATAATTCTGGAACGAGAAGAGCACTATCATCACCACTGGGGTCATGTAGATGGTGAACAGCACGTAAGCATAACAATGCGCCAATATATTCCAGAACGGACTTGCGATTTTCTGCTTCACGAGTTTTGCTTTCGTCTTTGAGACAGAGAGGTAATGTCCCTTCCGCTCGTAATGATTCAGAACACTCAGCAATGTTATGGTGAACAAAGCAAGAATTACGCTGAGTAACGCCGCCCTTGCCTGAGGAAATGATTCATCGGCTGAACTTGAGCCTGCAAGCCTGACAATTTCGGGATTAATGGAGTTGTACCCTAAGAGAGTCGGAGCTGACATTGCGCAGAGTCCCGTGATGAAAATCATTACTGTCAGTGAGAACAACGTTGGCAACAATGTAGGCATAACAACGCTGAACAACACTTTGAATGGATTTGCACCGAGATTTCTCGCGGCTTCGACTGTGTTGTAGTCAATATTCCTGATGGCATTACGCAAGAATAAGGCATGGTTTGATGTGCAGGCAAACGTCATCGTGAACAAGACCGCGTTAAATCCAGAGAACCATTGCTTGTTCATCAGCGGGAAAATCTGAGAGAGCCATGTCGTCATCATTCCGTTTGAATCATAAAGGAACTGATAGCCCGTTACGAGCGCAACTCCCGAATATATCAGCGTGGTCATGTAGCCCATTCGCAGGATATTCGCGCCCTTGATGTCAAAGTATTCTGTCAGCAACACGATGCTGATGCCTACAATATTGACAGTTATGACCAGACATATTGCGAGCTTCAACGAGTTCCAGACGAAGAGGGGCATTGTTCCGGCCATGAAGAATTTTATTACCGCCAAAGGATCCGTAACGCCCGAAGCATTCTTTGTCGTGAAGATTGAAGTGAGAGTGTTCAGGCATGGCATCACCATAAATCCCATGAACAGATACACGAACAGGGTGAAGCCGAAAATTTTAGCGACGAATCCGGCATCGAGTGAGTTAGTTTTCTGCATTTAATCTCACTCCTTATCGTAGGACATAATGTCGTGGCGGTCGATGAGAACTTTCACGCTTTCACCGGCTTTGTAGATGTTCACACCGTCGTTTTTCTCGATGACCTTCAATGTCTGCCCGCCGGCTTTGACATAATACTTTATGTAGAGGCCGTAATATTCTTGACTTTCAATGACGCCTTCAAGTCCTGAATTATTTTCGAGATCAACATGGATTCGTTCAAGCCTTATGAAATGATTTTTCTTTTCGTCGAGGCCAAGCGAAGAAATTATTTCGCTGTCGAGTTTGTTTATATCGCCGATGAAATTTGCAACAAATTCAGTTTGCGAATGATTATAAATGTCGTTCGGTGTGCCTGTCTGCTCAATAATTCCCTTATTGAAGACGGCTATGCAGTCAGAAAGTGTTAATGCTTCTTCCTGGTCGTGAGTAACGTAAATCGTCGTGATGCCGAATTCCCGTTGCATATTCTTTAGCTCATTGCGTAACTGGACACGTAATTTTGCGTCGAGATTGCTTAATGGCTCGTCCATACAGATAATCGCCGGGCCTGTAACTAATGCTCTTGCTATTGCTACACGTTGCTGCTGACCTCCGGATAATTGACTTACGGCTTTTGCTAATTGCTCGTCCGACAGGTCAACTTTTGCGGCAATGTCTCGAACTTTTTTATCAATGTCGGATTTGTTGAGCTTCTTTATTTTGAGGCCAAAGGCTATATTGTCGTAAACCGTCATTGTTGGAAAAAGCGCGTATGACTGGAAGACTATTCCAATGTTGCGCTTCTCTATTGGAACGTGCGTTATGTCTTTGCCGTTCATTAAGACGCTTCCGGAAGACGGTTCAATAAAGCCGGTGATAGTTCTCAAGGTTGTAGTTTTTCCGCAGCCGGACGGGCCGAGAAAGGTGAAAAATTCTCCTTCTTTGACGTGAACATTAATATCATGAAGAGCTTCAAAATCTCCGAACTTGACGAAGATATTATCAAGCCTGATCAAGATAAAACACCTCCTGAAAATTTTTTGTTGTGGATTGAGTTATAATAGCACAAAGAAAATTTTTTGATGAAAGGAAGTAGACAACTTG
>CALGHA010000002.1 GCA_937915835.1 uncultured Fretibacterium sp.
ATTTTCAAGTCAATAATGCCGGAGTTCGCAAAGCGTGATTGCAAGGGAATAATGCTAGTCGTCGCTAATCCCGTTGATATTCTCACTTACGCGGCAATAAAACTCAGCGGAATGCCGACAAAACGCGTAATCGGTTCGGGGACTGTTCTTGACACAGCTCGACTGAAATATTTACTCAGTGAACATTTATGCGTCGACAGCCGGAGTATTCATACGTTCATAATCGGCGAACATGGCGACAGCGAGTTTGCAACATGGAGCAGTGCTAATGTCTCAGGAGTTCCGTTACATGACTTTTGCGAGATGAGAGGCCATCACAATCACGCAGAAGCTATGAGAGAAATTGAAGCCAGCGTAAGAAACAGCGCGTATGAGATTATCAAGCGTAAACACGCGACGTATTACGGCATTGCAATGGCAGTGAAGCGAATTTGTGAGGCGATAATCCGCGATGAAAAATCCGTGTTGGCTGTCTCAAGTTTGATGTCCGGAGTTTACGGGATTGAGGACGTAGCTTTGAGTATGCCTGCGATTGTCGGTAAAGACGGAGTTGAAGACTTAATCCCTGTACGACTTAGTGCAGAGGAACATAAAAAATTGCGCGAGAGTGCGAATGTCTTAAAAGGAGTAATTAATGATGTATTATAACTCTGTATTATTACCCCCCCCCAGTAAGTAATTTACGCAATCATAGAGAAGAAAATTCCCGTGAAGGTTTTGCGGTCTTAATGACTGTGAAGCCCTCACGGTTTTTTTGCGCTTAAAAGTCGGAGGGGAAAACATGAATATTAAACTTGATATCCCTGAAGAATTTTTTAAGGGTGAAGAACGCTGCGGATATTATGTTTCGCCGGAGATGAAAAAAGTTTGGGCAGTTGAGCTTGATTTGCTGAATGAATTTTCCAGAGTTTGTGAGAAATATAATCTTCGCTGGTTTATTGACTGGGGAACTTTGCTCGGTGCTGTTCGGCATAAGGGCTTCATTCCTTGGGATGATGACGTCGATATCACAATGATGTACAGCGACTTCAAGAAATTATGTGAGATTGCACCGGAAGAGTTTCATGAGCCTTATTTTATGGACACATTGACCAACAATCCGGGTACAATTTCAACGATAGGCAAAGTATATAATACTGATACTACTCTACTTCAAGTTAATATTTTTTACAGGCTCAAATCTGGCAGACCAGTAAAAGACGTTAACGGAATATATATTGATATCGGATATCTGAGCGATGTTCCAGATGATGAAAAAGAGTTTGAAAAAATATACGAAAAATTACATAAATCTATGTTAAAAGCGTATACCATATTTAAGGCTACGGACGGCTATTATCCTTTCCCTAACGTGTTGAAGCGTATTATTGCATCAGCCGCACATTATTCATTCGGACTTCTACCCATAAGCCATTTGTATAAGAAATATCATGCTGAATTTGTCAAGGGGATAAACTCAATTTCATATCCTGACAGCAGACGCGTAACATTTTTGGGAAGTATTTTCCAGAACAAGGATAAATTTATGAAAAAATATGTATTTGACCGCAAACTCTTTGACAACATCGTTTATCTTCCTTTTGAGATGTTATCTGTTCCCGCTCCGGCTGAGTATGAAAAAATTCTCGAAATTTATTATGGCAATTGGCGAGAACCTGTTATTACACATCATCATGCTCTGTTTATTGACACCGAACATTCCTACAAGTATTACACCGAAGAAGGTCATCCCTTGCCTGAAATAAAATAATAGTAATCCCCCTGCCGCTCTTATCTCAAACAGGGGGAAAACTTTTTCAGCATAACAACTCTTCGGAGCCTACAATTTTACTCACAACAACGCCGGAATAATCTTATTACTCACGAAATCTATTATCGTTCCCGCGAATAATCCAGTAAAAACAGCTCCAGCACTCAGCATCAACAGCGGAATTTTCATGTTCCAAGGCAGATTAAACGGTACAACTGTCGAGTAATCATAATCATCGCCGGGAAAGAAAGCATCCGTAACAATCGGAAGTAAATATCCGGCCGTCAACAGCGCGCTAATCATCAAGATTACAATTCCGAACATTCCCAGATTGCCAAGCCCCAAAGCTCCTGAAGCCATATACCATTTCGCTGTAAATCCTCCGGTTATCGGCAGGCCAATTAATGACACCGAAGCAATCGCAAAACATGTCATCGTTATCGGCAATTCCTTACCTACTCCGCGCAATTGGTCAGCATAGTGATAGTTCGCTCCTTGAAGTGTGAAGTAAATTACAACTCCCGCACTCAGGAACAAACAGCTTTTAGCCATCGCATGAGCCGCAATCTGCAACACAGCTCCCCTTATTCCGTCCGGAGTCAACAGCATCATTGCGAACACGACGTATGAAACTTGACTTACGCTTGACCACGCAATACGCTTCTTCAAATGAGGTTCAACATACGCCATCATTGAGCCGGTAAAAATTGTGAGCAAGGCCATGCAGATTAACGCCGTCTGAACCCAAGTTCCACGCAAAAAGTCATCGCCGACTACGTAATAAATCACTCGGAACATCGCTATAACTCCGGCCTTCGTGATTAATCCCGACAATACCGCGCTCGCTGGAGTTGGAGCTTGAGGATGTGCAGTAGGAAGCCAAGCATGTAACGGAACAAGTCCTGCCTTTGCACCGAAGCCGATTAGAGTTAAGAACGTCACGATTAAGAGCATTCCCTTGCTGTTTTCGTTCGTAATCCTCGCCATGTCAAGAACTCCGCCCGGCGTAAATTCCATTGAGACACCGTAAACTTGAAAGAAGAAAAATCCTCCTAAAGCTAAAGCCGCTCCAGTCAAGGAATATAGCAAGTATGAAATCGTCGCCCTGATTGATTCGCGCTTCTGTGAATGCATTACAAGAGGAAGCGTCATGAACGTCATTAGCTCATAAAATAAGTAGAGAGTTAAAAGATTTCCAGCACATGCAACTCCGATTAATATTCCGAACGTAGACAAAAAGAACGCGTAAAATCTATCAACCGGCGGTCGCCTTCGTAAATACTCGAAAGCATAAAGCGTAACAAGAGGCCAGATAAACGCAACCAGACATGAAAACGCTTTAGCAGGATAATCAAACCTGAACGCTATTGATAAATTACTCGTTATACGCCACAAAGTTATTAACTCGCCAGAAGTCATGAATGCCGCACAAAATGTTATTATCGAGGTCGCAAACGTCATAACTCCAACGTAAATATGTCTGTCCTCGAAAATTGGCCGGGAAAATAAGGCAAATCCAGCAACAATCGGGAATAACACAGGCATTAATGTCATTACAGCGTTGCTCGTCATAAAACGTTCACCCCTCTCGTGATTAATCGCAGAAGCGGAAAACAGAACAATCCAAGATAAAAATTAAGCGCAAGAAATATGAACATTGAGATCTTATAGCCTCGCGTAGGAGCCGGAGCAGTAAAATTCTTGTGAGCGTCTTTATTATGAGTGAGGACGACGATTACCGCCGGGACATAATACAGCGCGTTCAAGACGGAACTTATCGCTAAAGCCGCCAATGACCAGACTACAACGGAATGATCGAACGAAGCCATCATCAGGCTCAACTTCGACGCAAAACCAGCAAAGCCCGGAATTCCCATCATTGAGAAGGCTCCGACGATTAAACCCATTCCTGCCCAGCGATTGACGTAAAACGTTCCCATTAAAGCATGAAGCCCCTTCTTGTGTCCCGCAGCATTACTCAGACCTCCGGCAGCTGTAAACAACATCGGCTTTATACACGCGTGAACGATAATATGAAGGCATGCGGCGGCAATCCCTGCTGTCGTGTTCAAGCCAACTCCCAAGAAAATATACCCGACTTGTGCAACACTCGACCACGCTATCATACGCTTAACGTTCCTTTGTCTCAGAGCATGAACGGATCCCATAATCATAGCCAGCAATCCCAGTATAAATATCACCGTGTCCATCCGCAATAAATGAATTACTTCAAGGCCGAATACTCGATAAAAAATTTTTATAATCGTGAAAATATGTCCCTTTAAGACTAAACCAGATAAGATTGCACTTGAAGCGTTCGTTGAACTCCCGTGTGCGTCTGGAAGCCATGAAGCAAATGGATATAACGCGCTCTTTATGGCAAGTCCGGCAGTGATTAAAGCAAGCGAAACTGTTAAAGGCATCATGTAACTTTTCGTCGTAACCAGAACTTGAATTGCTCCGTGCATGTTCTGCATTAATAAATGTCCGGTTAAGTCATAAAGTAAGCATATAGCAATCATCACAAGCCCCGAACCTACAAGGCTCATCACTAAATATCTCAATGCTGCTCTGACAGTCTCCGGACCTTCTTTCACTGCAACAATTGCACAAGCCGCTATAGTGTTAATCTCTATAAATACATAAGCCGTGAATAAATCATTCGTGTATGTTAAGGCCAATAACGAAGCAGTCAGCAAGTTCACGAGTACACAGAAAATCTGCCGCCTGTTCGGTGAAATATCTTCAGCCGTCGATGAAAAATTTCCCGTTAAAGATAACAACATAGCTATGCAGAACACAAGAGCTAATACAGCCTCAAGCGGCCCGGCTCGTAACTCATTACCCCAAGGAGCAGGAAAATGTCCCATCGGAAAATTAAAGCTCAAGGATTGGCCGGAACTCGTCAGGACGTAAAGCAAATATGCCGACAAAACTGCGACAATCCCAATCACATAACACGATAATTTTTCGGGCAGGCGATTTCGTTTCGGAAGAAGAGGCGTGATTATCGCGGCAATCATAAGCAGGAAAATACTAATAAACGGGATGTTATAAGCAAGAATGTTTATCATGATAATATTCCCTCTTCTGATTTGTCGATTTGTGCCTCAAGAATTTCTTGCTGTTCGGTCATCTTCAATAATGCCTCGTCGATATTCAACGTCCCGTAACTCTCGTAAAGTTTCAGCGTCAAAGCCAAAGCAAACGCCGTAACACTCACACTCACAACAATTCCAGTCAGGACTAATCCGGCCGGAACAGGATTAACGTAAACGCTTGATGACGTTATCCAGCCTCCTGAGCCATTTTCAAGCAAAATCGGTGCGGCACGTCCAGCAACATAACCTTTAGCCGCTAAGAATAAATATACAGCAGTATCCATTATATTAAGCCCGATGATTTTCTTGATTAAGTTGCGTTGTAATAATAAATTCGTCAGGCCAATTCCGGATAAAATCACCGCAGCAGCCTCATAATGATTTAACAATAATTTCTCGAGCATTTACATATCCCCCTCACTGAACAAGGCATAAAATCCGTAAAGTGTTCCGGCAACGATTAAGCCCACGCAGATATTTAACGGGAGAATTAATCCGCCGCTGAGAATATTTCCGATTGTGCCCTTAGGAATAATTGAATGAAGGTGATTAGCTCCGGTGAAGAATGAATAACCTTTGGACATGGCATAAATCATCAGAGCCGTTGAGCTTGAGACTATAAATGTTCGTTCGTTGAAAAATTCGTGAACTCGTTCAAATCCGTATGCATTTGCCGCGAGTATTAAAGCCGTGCTGAGGATTGCTCCTCCTGAGAAGCCGCCTCCTGGTGATAAATGGCCGTTGATTACGACAACACAGCCCATCATGAGGATTACGGGGATTGAGAGTGTTGCAACTCCGCGTAAAATTGCATCGTCCTTTCTGAATGTCTTAATCGGAGGTCCTCTCTGCAAAAAGTTTTTCCCGTCTTCATTAATATTTGGTGAAAGTTCGTTATCCTGTTTGTTTCGTCGTGAAGCTCCAAGTATCATTAAGACACTCACAGCCGCAGTAAATAGCACCGCAGATTCCCCGAAAGTGTCAAAGGCTCTGTAATCGAGGATTAAGCCCGCGACGATATTTTGTGCTCCCGTCTCATGGCCTCCGTGTTCAACATAACGCCGAATTACTTCATTATTGGCCGGATTTCTCTCATGACCGAACGGCGGAAGTTCAGCGACTGTTGCAAGCAAAAGTGAGACGATTACGACGCATGTCAACACGCTTAAGCCGGAATAAACGATCGAGAAAATATGAAGCCCATGAAGTTCAAGCCATTGATTATAACGTTCTCTTAGTGTAGCTTCGTGAAAGCGCGAGTATTTATCCTTCGGCTTGAGAGTGAACGGTAAATCAGGAGGAGGCTCAGGAGGGATTACTTCATTCTCAGGGCGCGGGCCGTTTCCCATTACCCAATCGAAGAGACTTCGCCATATCGCTTTAATTTCTTCGTTCAAGTTTATAAATCTCCTTTCATTTTTCTTCGTCTTCTTTATGTCCCATCTGGCCAATTTTACGCAGAGCCAGGAAGAATAATACGCTCGTAACTCCAGCACCTACTGCCGCCTCCGTAATCGCTAAATCCGGAGAACGTAATAATACCCAGATTACGGCCATAACAAGGCTATAGCTCATGAAGATAATCACCGAGTTCAATAAATTCTTCGAGATTGATACGGCAATCGCACACACAATCAAAAATATCAACAATAGCCACTCAATTACTATCATTATTATTCTCCTTCGTAAGGTCAATATAATCACAGATTGAGTTTATGTCCGGATGCGTCTTAACCTCAGCACGAGCAACTAAATGACTTGCCGCAGGATTACACAGCCAGAGAAAAATTATCACCAGCAAAAGTTTCAATGAAAACACATTCCATCCAGACAGAATTATCAAGCCCGATAACATCAGCAATGCACCGAGTGTGTCACATTTCGCCGCAACATGAATACGATTAAGCATCGTCGAAAATCTGAATATCCCAATCGTCGCAATTCCCAGAACGAATAAGCCAGCAAGCATTAACATTCCGGCAATGATTACTCGTATCATACCTTGTTCTCCCCTTCCTTCTTCTCAATCACTGAACGCGCAAGCACAACGACCGACAAGAAACTAATCACCGCGTAAATCAGGCATATATCAGCAAGATAACTTTCACCGATTATCATTGAGATTACAGCGATTAACAAAATTATCTTCGTCCCGATAATATTCGCCGCAATAATCCTGTCTGAAAATCTCGGTCCTAATGCCGCTCGCATAAGACACAAAAATATCGTCATAGATAAAAATATCGCGCTTCCCATCAACAAAAAATGCTTCACGGTATTTACATCAGGCATAACGTTTTCCCCCTTTTCTCATCGTAAAAATATAACATGTTCTATTTTGCTGACGATTTTACACTCAGAGCTTAAGAACTCGTTCCATTCTCGTTAATAATCTCTCGAATATACTTCCTTGAAGTCCTTCCGCAATTTCCCGGTTCAAAGCATGCACAACAAGTTCACTGCCTTCAAGCGAGACCGTAATAGTTCCCGGCGTAAGTGTGATAGAATTTGCAAGTGCTGTACGGGCCGCCTCAGTTTTTAGCGGAGTGTTGAACTTCACAAGACACGGCTCAACCTCAATATCCGGCGCAAGAACCAGCTTGATAATTGCAAAATTGGCCTTGAGGATTTCGACAAGCAGGACAACGCCGTAAAGGAGAATATCAGGAAAAATTTTCAGGAATTTCAAGAGGGCAGAAAACGTTAAATTCAGACGCAAAACTTTCTTAATGAATAAGTCAAGCATCAACGCTATTAACGCTCCGGCAATGATAATCTCAAGGGTAACTCTGCCGTTAAAGACAACCCATAACGCAAAATATACGAGGCTCAATAGATTACCTCCCTGCAAAAATTGAATTAAGATTTTGGATTGAAAGATGATTTTAATTTTAGCACAGGCCGTTATAAAATTTATTCCGTCATAAATTATTATTAATAAAGGAGATAACTTTTTCATGAACAAAATTGCTTTCAATGATAATTGCGTTCACGTCGTATTTCTCGGAGTTCCCAACGTTCCAGGTATAGCCGCAGAAATTTTCGGTGAGATTTCAAATCATTCTGTCAGCGTCAACATGGTAACTCAGAACACAATGCGCGGAGGACGTTCCGATTTATCATTCTTAATTCACAAGGACAAACTTGACGAGATGATACCTTTATGCCGTGAAATTTCCGAACACGTCGGAGGTCAGGGAGTTTCATTTGCTACCGAAGTTGCCGCAATAACCGTAGATTTGACTTCACCGGCCGATTCTGCTCATACCCTCGCGAAAATGTTCAAGGCTCTTGCGTCCGTTAACGTCAACATCGAGATAATCAACACGACGACTGAGAGCGCAATCTGTATCGTGAGCAAGACTAAGGCAAAAGAAGGACTTGAAGCGTTGAAGCGTGCGTTTGAGTGAATGCTATAATTGCTAATCATTAAGGAGGGAAAATATTATGAATGTAAATACTGTTCAAGCTAAAGAAAAATTATACGAGCTTCTAGGACTTCTGGAAAACGGCGAGGAAGACCAAATAGTTATTACTCGAAAAGTCCCTCAAAAAGTTAGAGAAATCACAGAAAGACAATAACTTATTGCACTATCACGAAAATTGCATTCTCTATGTATAATTACCGCTAGAATTTATAAGTAGAATTACGTATACTAATTTTTACGGATTTGCTGTAATATATCCGCGTGCTACGGAAAATACGTAGTACAAGATCGTCAAACCGACGCAAAACTGAATAACCAGAAGCCGCAGAAATGAGGTGCAAGAAACCCCGTTTAGGCATTACGGATAAAGTTTTAGCGAAGGACGCAGGAGGTCGGAGTGAAAGCCTCTGTGAACTGTAACAAGGTGCAGAAAGGAAACAAGGTAACTTTCCGAACCCCCACAGCTCAGGGCTTAAGATAAAAGACTGAGTGCGTAAGACGATAGTTAATTGACAATTTAATAGGGGGTTTATTTATTATGAAGAAATTAGCAGTATTATTAGCTGTTGTTTCAGTAGCAGTACTTGCAGCCCCAGCGCTTTCGGCAACCAACCCATTTATGGACGTACCGATGGGACACTGGGCGTACGATGCAATCAGTGAGCTTTACGCAAATGACATTATGCGCGGTTATGAGGATGGACTGTTCAAGGGCAATAGGACAGCAACACGTTACGAGATGGCAAACGCAATCGCCAGAGCACTCCAGGTTGTTGACTGGTCAAAGGCAACGAAGCACGAAGTTGATGTTCTCAAAGAACTTCTTCTTGAGTTCAAGAAAGAGCTTGACAATCTCGGCGTAAGCGTTGATGAGAGATTCGGCGTTTGGGAAGAGAGACTTGGCGGTTGGCACATTCACGGATCATTAGTACTTGATATTATGAACCAGAGCGGTGAGACCGGCGACGCATTCGGAACAAAGGGCGACGGCTCAATCAAATTTGATGAAGCAAGACTGTTCTTCGAGCGCACATGGGGCGACGATGACGAGTATTTCTTCAGAGCGAGACTTCGTAACGAAGGTAACGACAATAACGGCAATACCGGTGACGACGATGGCAGTGCATATTTCGACAGATTTTATGTTGAGATGCCGTTCTTCTTCGATTCCAGAATGACAGTTGGACGTTTCAGCTGGAACTGGGAAGGTGACTACAAGATTGATCTTCCTGAGACAGGCGGCTGGAACGGTGATACAGTATTAACCGACTGGACATGGACCGGCTTAGGCTTCACGAAGAACTTTGCACTTGGCTCAGTTAACGCGGTATTCGCACATCCTGACAAATATCAGGGATCTGAATGGATGATTATGCTTGGTACGAGCCTTCAGTTCAACGAGAAAATCGGGTTTGATCTCGGCGGCCAGGTATTCGTCGGTGATAATGCTGAGACATGGAAGCGCACTTCTCAAGATTACCATGTAGCAGGAGATGTTTCCTACAACAATATGTGGACAGTATATGCTGGTCTTCGTTTCAACTTCACTGATGACATCGCTTTAAGAGGTATCTTCTATCATCAGGCAGTGGATTCAGAGATTGTTAATGATGCTGGTACTGATTGGGTGAGTACTGGCTACGTTAAGCAAGATGATAAAACAAAAAAGTACTACGGTCTCACAGATAACAACGGTGAGTATATTGAAGATGCAAACCACTGGGCAGCAATCGTTGACGTAAAGCAGGACGCTCTTAAGTACACCAGCTTATGGCTCGAGTATGGCCAGTATGATCAGGGATTCCTTACGCGTTCAGGTTCATCAATCTTTGCAAGCGGCAGCCCTGTAATGTTCGGTAAACAGGCTCCTGTTGATGTAAAGTACTACAGGATCGGACTTGGCCAGGATTGGGGCAAGGTTTTCGAGGGCAGCAAGTGGAAATCATACCTGTTCTATTATGGCTACGTTCTTGATGGATACAAGAATGCTGGCAGGGATGATGCGAAACCGTCAGAGATCGGCGTAGGTGTAAGCTATCAGCTCAATGATTACACGACGATGGGCTTGAACTACATTCATGTTGATAACGATATGGACGGCAACAACGACGAGGATAACGTTGTAAGATTCAGAACGGCGATTTCCTTCTAGTTTTAAGCCTGAAAGGAAAAATAACGACTGCAGAAGTTCGGAGCTGAAAGATTTTCGGTAAAAGGGTTTCGATTAGATCTTCGGGGGAAGAGGCCGGAAGTGTTGAAAGCCTGAACTTCTTTTGAGAGAAATGAAATAATTAACGGGGTTCCTGAGTGTGGGAGCTCCGTTTTTTTATGCGTAAAAATAATTCCCTGCCGGTTATGACAGGGATAAATTTTATTCTTCGTTCTTGGGAGTACTCGGCTTACGAGGTCTTCGGCGTTTCGGAGCATTATTAGCTGGTTTCGCTTGCTTTTGTTTCGGCTTCGTTGTTTTAACCGCTTCGGGCTTCTCTGGCTTCTCGGTCTTCTTGTCAGGCTTCGGACGCATCGGACGCGCATTAACCTTTACGTTCAGTTTTCGCCGTTCTGCTCGTTCCTTAAGGGCCGCAATCCTCTCTTGAGCCTTCTTTTTCTTCTCAGCCTGCTCCTTGTCAATTCCCCACTCTTCGCCTTTCAACACAGCCTCTTTGAAATCTGGAAACTCCGAAATATTCACAGCAACAAGCCTTCCCGTCGGAAATCTTATGTTCACGTGCTCACGTCCCAAATCTAAACTTTCAAGCACATAAACTCCCTGTTCAGTCCTGATTTTCGCGCCAGGTCCAGGAAGTTTTGCCCATAATTCCGAGTATAATTCTTTTTCGTAGGACATACAGCACATTAAACGCCCGCAAAGTCCTGAAATTTTCGTAGGATTTAAGGCTGAACGTTGTTCTTTCACAATTTTTATGCTTATCGGAGCAAATCCCCTGAGCCAGTAACTACAGCAACAAGGACGGCCGCATGACGCAATCCCCCTGACAATTCGAGCCTCGTCGCGTATTCCAATCTGGCGCATCTCAATTCGAGTTCGGAACTCATGAGCTAAATCACGGACATATGCACGAAAATCTATGCGCTGATCCGCCGTGAAGTAAAAGAATAATTTTCTCCGGTCAAGCATATATTCAACGTCAACAAGTTTCATGCTCAAATCATGGTCAAGC
This sequence comes from uncultured Fretibacterium sp., assembly GCA_937915835.1. Lineage (GTDB taxonomy): Bacteria > Synergistota > Synergistia > Synergistales > Aminobacteriaceae > JAFUXM01. The sequence continues at coordinate 11,462 of CALGHA010000002.1, forward strand.
AAAATATCTCGTGCACGGAGTAAAGCGTCTTCCTCTTCGTGTCGGCATTCGTAATAGTTCTCGAGGTCCTCAGCGTCGGCTTCACGGATAAATTCAACGTTCTGCAAAACTGATTCCGTCGATTCCTCAAAGGTCAAATTCTCAAATTTGAAGCGTTCCTGCTGTTCGTCCGTTAAGTTTCCACCGGGCAATCCCATCTCATAGCCTCTGACCGTCTTAAGAACTATCCAGCCGCTTGTAAATTTTTCATCGTTAATTCCGACAAGCCCAATGTAACGAGGCTTACCAAAAATCGTTAAATATGTCGTCAATGTCTATATTTTCCTCTCTTAATGTCAATAAAATCATGTCGCATAACATCGGCACGCTCAAGTTTTTTTTCTCAGCAATTAATTTCAGCCGGTAAACTCTCTCAGCCCTCACAAAATCCCCGTTATTCACAGCAAAATTGGCCCAAGCCTCTAAATCTTGAATGACCTCTTCAGCTTGAGTGCCTTTCTTCTTGCCAGCAAGCCAGTCAATCCACTCTGAAATTTTCGCGGGCATTCCGTAGCTCTCTGATTTTTCCTCTGAGATTAACACGCTGAAACGTGAACGGCTCCGTAACGTCGGCAGAAATAATCTTCCGTCCTCCATTAAAAATAGCAAACTGGCGTATTCTGGGGGTTCTTCGGCAAGTTTTAAGAGTGAGTTAGCGGCAGGAAGCAATAATTTATCCGCGCGGTTGATTACCCCGAAGCGTCGTTGAGTTTTTCCGAGCGGTTTTAAGGCTATGTCCTCGATTAACTGTCGGCATTCGTCGATGTTCGGAGCTTTTTCGAGAGTTCCGGCGATTAATAAATCAGGATTTGAAGTGTTGAACTCGCCGATTATGATTTTTGCTAGCGTCGTGTAAATTTCCTCATGCCATTTCAACGGTGAAGCAATCGCCCGGCAATGCGGAATATCTCCGGCCTGTGTCTCGCGTAAAATTCCCTGCCAAGTTACATTAGAAGCGAGATCAGACAACCTTTAATCTCCTCCATGATTGCAAGAGCTTTTGTCCTGTTGCCCTCGTACAAAAATGCCTCTTCGAGTTCCTCCATAGCTTGTTCGGCGCGTTCAATAGTGATATATAATTTCCTGTCATTCTTACGCCATCGCATATCACGCTTAATTCGCATTCCCTGTGCAGCACGCTTCAAGAGTTCGTGTAAAACGCTTCGATATTCCTCAATCAAGCGTCCTCCCGGAAAAACTGATAATCTATCTGACAATTCATAAAGCCTGTCGAGTAACTCTTCAAGCTCCGTAGCCTCCATTGCCGCCTCAAATGAAAACCCTGACGCTGACACTGAACTTGCCGGAGCTGTGTTGTTATGGCCTGAACTGCTCCCGCCGGATTCTACTCGAGGCTGTGAGGAAGCAGAAGGCTCACTTCCTCCGCGCTTAATCTGAATTGGGCTCATCGCTCAACTCAACTCCAAGTTTACGCATAATCTCTCCTGCAATTTCATACTCCTGACGTTCTCCGCAGTCAATCATAATAAATTTATCGGGATTTTTCGCTATAAGTCTATGATAGAAACTTGAGACTTTTTCCAGAAAAACAAGCCCTTCTGCCTCAAATCTATCACGCTTGTATTTATCATCAAGATTTTCACGCGACTTCATTCGGGAAAATGCAATCACCGGCGGAATATCAAGAAAAATTTTCACGTCAGGTTCAGGAAAACTGCATGAGGCTATAACCTTCTCAGCAAAATCATAATCCATTCCGTGCCCCCCGCATTGGTAAGCAAGTGTTGATTCGTTCCAGCGTTCGCAGACTACGTGATTACCGGCTAAAAGCTCAGGAATTATTACTCGGTGAAGATGTTCTGCCCTGTCAGCCATGAATAATAAAAATTCTGACATCGTGCATAAATTTTTCGTCTCAAGTATAAATTTCCTGAGAGTTTTTCCGCCCTTCCATCCGCCCGGCTCAAACGTCCTGATAACTTTTTCGTCGGCAACAGCACTAAGCCAATTCGCTAAATGGTCGGCCTGAGTTGATTTTCCCGAACCGTCAATACCTTCAATCGTTAT
>CALGHA010000003.1 GCA_937915835.1 uncultured Fretibacterium sp.
ATCCCCAATCCCCAATCCCCAATCCCCAATCCCCAATCCCCATAAAGAAAATATATTATAATAATTAAATAGAAAAATTTAATAAAATTTTTTAATAATTAAATTTATGAAATTAATTATTTTTAAAAAATAAAAAATATAATTGTTAAATAAAATGAATGCTATCAAATAAAATTAAAGATATATTAAAAACCACATTTTCAAAATTCACTTTTTATGCATTAAATAATTAGTTGTAAAAGATGAAATTAATAAAACTATATTTATAACATTGAATAATATCTCACAATTATTTACTAGAAGTTAATTTTTTTCCATTAATAAATTCTCCTTCATATATTAATTCACCGTTTTTATATTCTTTTCCTTTACCATGTCTTTGCCCATTTAAATATTCTCCTTCAAATTTTATTGCTCCATTTTCTCTTTCATATTCAATACCTCTACCATTTCTTTTTCCATTTTGATATTCGCCATCATAAATTAAATTTCCATTTATATGATCATATTTCTTTCCTTTTCCAGACTTTTCTCCATTTGAAAAATAACCATCATACCATAATATTCCGTTTAAATATTCTTTTCCTTTTCCATGTCTTTTGTCATTTAAATATTCACCTTCATATAGTAATATATCAAAATAATATTCTTTTGTAAACGAATCTATTATTTTTCCTTCTGAAAAATTTTTTTCAATAATAATATTATCAGGTCTATATTCTTTGACTTTTCCATTCCATTTTTTTCCTTCTAAATATCCTCCATTAAATATTATATTTCCATCTCGATTAAATTCTTTCCCATTTCCTGTCCATTTTTCTCCATAAAAATAATCACCACAAAATACTAAACTACTATGATTATATTCAAATCCATTTCTGTTCTTTATTTTACTATCTATATAATATTCTTTTCCTTTTCCATTTCTTTTATCTTCTGAATATTCCCCATCAAAAATCTTATTGTTATCATAATCAAATTCTTTACCTTTTCCATTTTTTTCACCATATAAATATTTTCCTTCATAAATATAAGTTTCATTAGACTCTGCTGAAAAGCCTTTCCCGTTTTTTATTTCAAATTTTTTATTGTCTAAAAATCTTTCATGAATTCCATTCCATTTTTTCCCATTTAAATATTCACCTTCAAATATTAATTCTCTTTTGATATCATAATCTTTAGCATTTCCATTTCTTTCTCCATTTAAATATTCACCTTCATTTTTTAACACTCTTTTGTTGAAGTATTTTTTTGCTTTTCCATTTCTTTCTCCATTTAAATATTCACCTTCATATTTTAATACTCTTTTGTTGAAGTATTCTTTTGCTTTTCCATTTCTTTCGCCATTTAAATATTCACCTTCATATATTAAATCGCCTTTGATATTATATTCTTTAACATATCCTTTTCCTTCTTTTAATTCATAAGCAACTTCATTTTTGAAAAATCCTTTTCCATTCCATCTTTTTCCTTTTAAATATTCGCCTTCAAATATTATATTACCTAAAGAATTATATTCTTTTCCTTTTCCATTTCTCTTCCCTTTGAAAAATTCTCCTTCATATATTATTTTATTATTCTTCATATTATATTCTGTTCCAATTCCATTATCTTTATATGAAATATATTTATCGCATAATTGTTTGTAATTTTTAATGCTTATATTTACACAGTTTTGATAATTTTTATTATATTTCAATAATCGTAATTTTGCTTTATAATGAAGCAGAAGAAAAATATTTTTAATATTATATTTCGATTTTATTTTGTCTAGCATTTAAATATATTTATTATTTGTATTTTAATTTATATATTAAAAGTTAATTTCTATTTTTTTTTAAATATTATATTAAGGAAAAATTAAAGCCAATTACTGACGGATTATTCGGAAAACAGAGAATTACACGCTACGAAAAACCGCATTATCAAATCCGACAACTCGATTATATGCTCGCAAGATTAACGGAAATTCCGGCGTTAGACTGGAGAAATTATGCCTTCTCACGTGAACCGTTAAACGGCAAATTCACGTCCTCACAGCGTCTTGAATGGATGACAAAATCTCTCAAATGCGGACAAGAATATGCCGAAAAAGTAAGTTCTGAGTTCAGGACTAATGATGCTGAAAAAATAGCGCGAGGATTAGGCCTTGAAGTTTATTACCCGCAATACCCGGAGAAGACGGATAGAGTTTTATTTGCGGAGTTCATTAAGCCGAACCGGATAAATATATTCATGGACGCAGTGAACCGAGCCGAGAGGTTACTGAATAAGAACGCCGTAAGACGAGTTCTAGGAGAGAACATGAACCCTGCAAAAGTAATACTCTCACATGAAATCTTTCACTATATCGAGGAGAAATATTGCAAAGAGATATTCACGCGCACCGAAAAAGTTCGTCTCTGGAAAATCGGGCCAATTCATAACGACTCCGAAATTTACGCGCTTGGAGAAATAGCGGCAATGTCATTTTCACAGGCTCTTAACGGGCTTAATTATTCACCATATCTTATGGATATATTTCTAGTTTATGATTATTCAGCGGAAGAGGCGAGCGGATTATACGAAGAGATGATGACGCTTGCGGGGCTTGAATCGTAACGAACTGATCCTAAGGTAATTTTATCTTAGGGGCAAGCACTTGTGTCCAAACCAAAGGAGAGATATACACAATAAAATGAAAGTGCCATATGAAGAACTCAAAGCGACGTCGAAAAAGGCGTTCCTGAACTTGGGCTTAACGGAAGAACAAGCAGAGACATGCGCGACAATTCACGCTTCATCGAGTGCTGATGGAGTAGAAAGTCATGGTATGAACAGGATACCTAGATTTGCCGAATACGTTTCTAAAGGCTGGATAAATATCAATGGTAAGCCTGAATTAATCAAAGCACGAGGAGCGGCAGAAAACTACGACGGCAATTTAGGAATAGGAATAACGAACGCATTATTCTGTTCAGAGCGTGCAATGAAACTAGCAGAAATTCACGGAATAGGATTAGTTGCCTTAAAGAACACAACACACTGGATGCGAGGAGGAACATACGCTTGGAAGATGGCTGAAGCCGGTTATATCGGAATAAGCTGGATTAACACAGAAAGCTGTATGCCGATGTGGGGAAGCGACGAAAAGAGCGTTGGGAACAATCCCTTCTGCATAGCAATTCCCCGTGATGACGGTCAAATTGTCGTTGATATGGCGATGAGTCAATACGCTTACGGAAAACTTGGAGTATATCGTTTAGCGGGTAAAAAACTTCCTTATCCCGGAGGTTTCGACAAAGAAGGAAATCTTACGGATGATCCTGGAGCGATTGAGGCTTCAATGAGAATTCTGCCTACAGGATACTGGAAGGGTTCGAGTTTAGCTATAGCATTAGACTTAGCGGCGGCGGCAATCTCGAACGGATTATGCGGTTCAGATATTGACGCTAATAATAACGGGAGCTGTACAGGTTGTTCGCAGATATTTATCGCTATAGATCCTTACATGTTCGGCGAGAAAAAGGAAATTCAGGCGATGTTAAACAGACGTGTAGAGAACGCGGACAAGGCTCATCCGATAGACGCTAAACATCCTGTTAAGTGTCCTGGTGAGAGCACGATAGAACGCCGTAAAAAGAGTATGCTTGAAGGAGTTCAAGTTGATGATACGATATGGGAACAGGTATGTTCAATAGCATCTGGGAAGACGTTATCTGGGCATATCGAGTAAATAAAAACAGGGGGTAAAAGTGCAATGTATTCATGCAGTATTAATATTGCGAAGAAATACGATTATCTTGCGGCGAAGTTTCGAGCGGGCTATGATTGGCTTGCTAATACGGATATTAAATCGCTTGCAGATGGTTCATATTCGATTGTCGGAGATGATGTAATAGCGAACGTGCAGAGCTATGAGACTGAGCCTTTCGAGACGAGAAAATTTGAGGCTCACGATAAGTATTTCGATATTCAGTTCATGGCAGAAGGCGAAGAATACTTCGGAGTATGTCATCGTGAGGGCTTGAAAGTGAGCATTGCTCATCCTGAGAGAGATTTATATTTCTTTGATGAGCCTGAAGAATCGGGAATGGTTTTGTTGCGTGAGGGCGATTTTATCGTTGTAGAACCCGAAGAAGCACACAAGCCGCGCTGTTCAGTAGGTACACCTGCGAGGGTGAAAAAGGTAGTAATCAAGGTAAAAATTTAAGGAGGAAATAATCATGCAGACAGTATATGAACTTGCTCCCGGACTTCGTCTTGTTGATCTTTCAAAACTTGTTGACCCGGCAACCGAAACACGCCGTTGTAAGCTCTATCGTTTCAACACGGGCGGGCCAATTCCGGACTTTCACACGAACGTAGACATAATGACGCACTTAGGAACTCACGCGGAATGCCCTTATCATCATAATGACGATTGGCCTGACGTAACGGGAATTCCATTAACGACGTTTATCGGCAGAGGCGTTTACGTTGACTTCAAGGAGACATGCGCGCCGCGTTCTCACATTACAGCCGCAGACTTAGACCGAGAAGCAAGGAACGTGAGAGAAGGCGACATCGTGATAATCGACTCGTCATACAAGCTTAATCCTTTTACGCCCGACACGAACACCGAGAAGGATAAAAGGCTATTAGTGAACGGTGATACAGCGGAATGGTTCAAGGCTAAGAGAGTTAAGGCTGTTGGCTTTGGCGACGGAGTATCGATTGAAAATTCCAATGAGGACGTAAAACCGTTCCACGATATTTTATTAGCCGAGAATATTATCTTTATTGAGGTGTTAAAGAACCTTGAACAGCTTCAACGTGATGTGTTCTTTATGTCGTTTTCACCGTTGCCGATAAAGGGTCTTGATTCAAGTCCCGTTCATGCATACGCAATCGAAGGCTTGAAGGAGTTCTCGGAATAATGCGTATTGCGGTAATCGGAGCCGGTGCTATGGGCTCAATATATGGCGGTCGTCTCTCTCAGAACAACGAAGTCTATTTAATTGACACGAGCAAGGCAATAATCGACGCGGTAAATCAAAACGGCTTAATTCTTGAGGAGAACGGACAGGATAATAAATACTCTCCTAAAGCCTTAACCAGCACTGAGGGTTTAGCTCCCGTTGACTTGATAATTCTCTTTGTGAAGGCTTTATATTCCCGTTCAGCTTTAGAATCTAACAAGCATTTAATCTCCTCGAACACATACTTAATGACGCTTCAAAACGGTTCCGGCCATGAAGATATACTCTCAGAATATGCCCCGATAGAACGCATAATTATCGGAACAACGGAAGATAATGGCGCAGTCCTATCGCCCGGACATGTCAGACACGGCGGCAAAGGTAATACGAACGTCGGAATGCTTGTGAAAGACAGTGAAGAATTTCTGCCGAAGTTAAAGAACGCGTTTGACTCTTGCGGCTTCAACGTTAGAATTCACGAGAATATTCAACAGTTAATCTGGAATAAATTATTCGTCAACGTTGCATTCAGCGCTGTAACTGGAATATTGAAATGCGAAATGGGCTTTATCGTGAAGAGTGAATACGGGCTCAACCTATCAAGAAAATTACTGCATGAGGCCGTCAAAGTTGCTCACGCGTTAGGACTTGAAGCCGACGAAGAGAAATTATTTGCTGAGATAAAATCAATCTCTGAGAACTCACCGAACGGAGTAACGTCGATATGTGCGGATTTACGAGCCGGACGAAAAACGGAAGTTGATACGATTAGCGGCTCTGTTGTTCGTGCGGCAAAGAAATGTAACGTTGAAGTTCCGTATCATGAATTTATCGTTAATCTTGTTCATGCGATGGAGGATTATTCTTTAGTCAATAAAAATCATAGTTAATAGAACGCTGAAAATAATCATCTAAAGCGAAAAATGTCTCAGTAAAAACGCGTAAAACGTGCTAAAAAACGGTAAAAATGCTGAGGCAAACGCGGAAAATCAGTAGTTGAACATTAACAAATCCCCTGCTATAATCCAAAATGGTGGGGGATATTCTTTCACAAAAAATTTTCTTAATAAGAAATCTACATATTTAAATATTAACAGTTAAAATTATTGTTTAGCGGTTAAGCCGCCGTCCAGACAAAGAACCTGACCAGTAATAAAACTAGCGGCATCTGAGCAAAGAAAGATAGCTGCGGAAGCAATATCCTGTTTTGTTCCGATACGTCCCAAAGGAATACGATTGATGAGAGAAGTATAGAACTCTTTATCATCAAGCTGGAAAGAATTAATCTGAGTTCTAACGAAAGTCGGAGCGATAGCGTTCACGTTGATATTATATTTTCCCCATTCACAGGCAAGCTGTTTAGTGTACATGTTCAAAGCGCCTTTACTCGAACAATAAGCGAGATAATCTTTATCTGTTCCGATAATCCCTTTAATGGAAGAAAGATTTAATACTTTTCCTGCCTTATTCGGAACCATAAAGCGGCTTCCTGCTTCTCTTGTAACGACATGAAGGGCCGTAAGATTAAGATTAATGACGTCTAAAAAAGTCTTTGTATCGTAAACTTCAGCGGGCTTAAGAACGTTTTTCCCAGCGCAGTTGACTAAAATATCAAGTCTTCCGAATTCGCGTGAAATAACATGCATCATGTCGATTATACTTTGTTCGTCTAATAAATTGCACTTTATGCTTAAGTAGTTTTGCGTGGTATCTTCTAAGTGATTGCCGCAAATTGCTACGTGAGCGCCGGAGTTCAAGAACGCATTTGCGATTTCGCTTCCGAGTCCTCCTGTTCCTCCTGTGATGAGAGCGAATTTATCGTTAAGGGAAAATAACTTGCTGTAATCCATTTATGACTAACCTCCTTTCTGTCTGAGATATTTTTCTTAACGCGGCAGTGAAACTTTCATTCCCGCATTTCCCGTTAAGGTAATTTTACCACAACGAGAAACTTTCCGAATACGTGTTCATGTACTTGTGCAATCTCGTAATTCAGAACTCACAGCCTCGAGTAAATGCTTCAAGCAATTATTAATATTATCTCTGAACTCTCGCAATAATTTACTCAAAGAGAACTGTTTATGTTCACAGTCAGAACTCACAGCATCAAGCAAAAAATCGAATACTTTCTTCATAGCGAGTTCGTCAACAAACTCCGGGCTGTCCTTAGGAGCATTATGAAGAGTCTGGGAAATTTCCATTTGCGACAATATCATATAGAATTCCGGCGGCCTTCCTAAAAGTCCATCACCGAAAGCGGCTAAAGCCTTAAGATATTGCACGTCCCACTTAGGAACGATGGCAATATTTAGAGTTCTAGGGTTATGCTTGTGAAAAATAACGTCGTCGCTCTCCGGCAAAAATTTAACGAGTTCAGCGTTATGTTTTTTCAGGAGGCGTTGTGCGGTGAAGGAGTGAAGTTTGCCGTTAAGCACGATAGAGTCTCCGTAACCGCACATATCGAGGTTGATTATACCGGCATATTTTGAGGCGGGGTGATTTTGCACGAAAAAAGCTGCCCCCTTGTGATTATATTCTTCACCGTCTAAAAACGCGAAATTTGAGCGTATATTCCGGGCGTTAAATTCGCGATATAAATCGATTAAGATGCAGATTGAGGACATATTATCATTAGCGCCTGAACTCCCTCTGAAATTGTCATAGTGAGCTGTGAATAAGTAATTCTTATCGATACTCCCGTTTGACTCAAAAATGAAGTTCTCAATGTCCCTAGAACTCTCGCGTGAAAAGTGAATGCCTTCGGATGAAAGAACTCTGATTAAAGCGTCCTTTCGTTGCGAGAAGTCTTTTAGCGATAATTCTTCAATATGCCTCTTAATATTCATGATGAAAAATATAACGCGTTATATTTTATTGTTAATGCATTTATCGAGAGGGACTTTTATCACGATTTTTCTGATATTGGCCGGGATATTATCAACGGCAATAGCCGGCACATGGACGTCCCAAGGGAAATATACTGCGAAAGTTCCGAGTTCTAAGGGGATTAATCCTTCGCGAGCGTTCTTGTTGTTCTCGTAAAAGCAAATATCACGAGGAGAGTTCAGCAAGTCTTCATGAACTGTATTGCTTCCGTCGTCGTTAAAGAACGCAGCATTTTCCGGGCCTCCTGAACAAAGGAATTGAACGTCAATAAACTTTCTATGGATTTCCGGTAAGAGTTCAGAGCGTAATTTTGTCTCTAAGTCCAAGACCTGCAAGATCATATTAACGCCGTCTAGATTAATATCGAATTTTCCCGGTTCGTGAGACGCTAAATCGTTATCCTTGAGAAATCTCAAAGCTGAGGCTAAAGGTTTGGGCAAGAGTTCAAGCTGAACGCTAAAGAACTCGTTATGAATATTTCCGTATAGCATGAGAAAATCCCTCTTTTGCGTAAAAAGCTATCTAGCTAACCAGCCGCCGTCTACAGCAAGGACATGACCATTAACGTAATCTGACGCTCTCGAAGCCAGGAACACTGCCGCGCCTTTAATGTCTTCGGGATTGCCCCATCGGTTAGCGGGGATACGTCCTAAAATCTCAGCGCTTCTCTTAGTGTCTTTAATCAAAGCGTCGGTGTTGTTCGTGGCGATATAGCCGGGTGCGATTGCGTTAACCTGAATATTTGAAGAAGCGAGTTCATTAGCCATTAACTTTGTTATTCCCATGACGCCGGATTTGCTAGCAGTATAGCTAACAACGCGAATTCCGCCCTGAAACGAGAGCATAGACGCGATATTGATGATTTTTCCGCCTCCGTTAGCTTTCATGTAGCGAGCGCAAGCCTGAGAGAGAAAGAACAACGATTTCAAGTTCATATTTATAACGTCGTCCCAGTTCTCTTCGCTGAACTCTAAAACGTCCTGCCTTCGGATAATCCCTGCGTTATTGACGAGAATATCAAGCCTTCCAAAAGTCTTAATCGTCTCATCAACGAGTGCTTGAATTTTGTCCTGTTTACCCAAATCGATGTCGTAATACAAGAACTTCCGGCCAATTTTAGAGATATATTCTTCAGTCTCTGGCATTGGAGCATGACCGGCCCCGACAATATCAGCACCGGCTTCAGCGAGGCCTTCAGCGATACCCTGCCCGATTCCTGTTCGAGCGCCTGTAACGATAGCGACTTTACCCGTGAGATTAAACATATCAGTCATAATATTTTTCCTCCTGTTCTATTTTTAGTGTGTGATTGCGTAGTAAAAAGTGTTCTTATTTCATATCGACGGGCGAGATATTATCCATATCATCGAACTCTTGATTTTCTCCGCCCATAGCCCAGATAAACGAGTAATTGCTTGTTCCTGCTCCGGCATGTATAGACCAAGACGGGGAGATTACGGCCTCAAAGTTCTTCATGACGATATGCCGAGTTTCATTTCCCTGCCCCATGAAGTGAAAGACGATATTGCCTTCTGGTATTTCGAAGTAAGTATAAATTTCCATGCGTCTCTCATGAGTATGAGCCGGCATAGTGTTCCATACGCTTCCTGGTTCTAGTTCAGTAAGTCCCATAGAGAGTTGGCAAGTTTTCAGCACGGCCGGATGAATGAATTGATTGATTACGCGCTTATTGGAAGTTTTTATGTCGCCTAAGGGTTTTTTTGCGGCATCAGCGATTTTGATTAAGCGGCTTTCGTAGCTTGTGTGAGCTGGAGCCGAGACCATATAGAACTTAGCGGGATTGTTAGCGTCATTGCTTGAAAAAAATACGTTGTCGGTTCCTTTAGTGAGATACAAGCAATCTTTATAGCCTAGCTCATAAGTTTTTCCGTCAGCTTCGATTGAACCGTTGCCGCCAAGATTAAAAATTCCTGCTTCTCTGCGTTCAAGGAAGTAATGAGTTCCGAAATTGGCCCAAACGTCAATCCCGTCATCGATAGCTAATCTCTTAGAGACCGGCATAATCCCGACAGTTACCATTCTATCGACGTGGCTATAAACCGCATTAACTTTATCCGGAGAATATAAGCCTGTAACGAGGAATTCCCTTCTCAGCTCTTCTGTCGTATAACGTTTAACGTCATACGGGCTGCAAGAATATCTAATATCCATAAAAATGCTCCTCCTAAATAAAAATATAAATTAAACGCTAAAGTAAAAATTTTTCGTGAAATTAATCATTAATTTTAAAGCATAGGCATCCAAAATCAAACACGTAAACAGATTATGCCGCCTCAGTGTTAAGAGTATTAAGCAATCCCTTAGCTTTTCTTCTGTACCAAGTTGCTCGAGAAATATTAAGGGCAAGCCAAGGCTTATCGCGTTCAGTCGTGTGTTTAGCAAGCCAGCTTTCGCGGGATTCTCTGCGTTTTTTCTTAACCGCCTTCAACGCTACTAAATGTTGTTGCTCTTCTTTAGTAATGTCGAGTTTTGTGATAATAGTGTTAGTTTTTAATTTATAGATAACACGATCTCCTTCCATGAACGCACGTTTAAGCGAGCTGAAAGATTGGACGTCGCATTCGCTCTGGAAAACACTTCCGCAGTGTGCAATAAGGTTTTGAATGAAATCATCAAAATCATCCCCTGTATCCTTAATAAGTCCTGCTTGGACTGCTGAGACAGTGGCAATGTATACAAACAGTTCGCGATGACCTTGAGGAAGTTGACCTCCTTGTTTCCGCATATCCATGATTTTTAATAAGTCATGGTAGCGTTGTCGAGCCTGAATAGAGAAGCTTGTCGGGTTAAGATATGCATCGAACTTATGCGATGTTACTCTCAGCGGAGCTAAAATTTGCATCTTTTTTTCTTTTTGCTCCTTGTATTCCTTGACTGCTTTTTGAGAGAAGGGCAGGACTGCATTAGCAAGTGTATTGAATGTATAAGATGTTGGCTCAACTGCAACTATACCGTCTGCTAGGAAGGCCAATGATGCTTGTTCGTTCCCATAGTAGCAGCCGATTAGTGGCAGATGTGATGTTCCGTTAAGCACGTTAGGATCATCAAAAGCCCCATAATCTTCGAATAGGTGAGCCAAATATTCTTGAGTAACTGCCCAGCGAGGATAAGCATAATGCGGCAATGCTTCGTTATATATCCATTCGACGTAAAGTTTTCCGTTAGCTTCGATTATTTGTCTAGGCAAAGGAATTCCGATAACTCTAGTTTTCCCTCTGCGATATCGTTTGCAACGAGATAGTATGTTATCTATTTTTTCCGAAGTATTTTTTCCGGGACAATTTTGCAAAATCACGTAATTACAAGTTAGAAATTTTATATTTGAACTGGATAAATTTTGCCCACAGAACTCTTCTGCGGATATGTAGACTTCATGGGGATATAAAAATTTAAGGCTCTCTTTCAAGTCTGCTGTTCGTATAAATTCTGAGCATCCGTCCGGGAACTTGACATGAATCCAAGAGTTTCGCTCCCCTTTGTGGATTTTGAGTATACTCATATCGTTTACTTTGTCTACGTAGTCTGCAAATTCCAGCTGAAAAGTTTCGTTTAAGCATTCAATGTGATGCTCAAGGTGATTTCTAATCACTGGGTAATCTTTGCTGGGTTTATTCGCTTCTTCGATTTCAGAATGCCAATGTTCTTGAAGGTCCCTAAATTCTTTTTCATCCTGGGGCGTTGATTTTTCCCATTCTTCGAGAACGTAAGGGAACGAGTAACCTTCAAGTCCAGTTGGGGCATAAATAACTCGTACGTCGTGATCTGAAATGTGAGGAGCATTTTTGTGATTAAATGATCCCGCCATGCGTAAGATTCTGGCTGGGTCAAGGCTGTTAGGGTCGGCCCCGAGAGTCTTGAATTGCAGCCATAAAAGGTGCTGTAGATACTGCCATTTTGCAAGCTCAGCTGGTTCAGATAAGTTAATCGGAGTTTTATAGATCCATTTTACGTGAATTCCTCCTCCTGTGAACATGACTAAGTTGGGTTCACAGCCATTAATCTTTTCAAGATGGCTTTGAACGAGTTTGAGCCATTCTCCAGGTGATAGATTATTTTGAACATCAGGATGATATTTCTTGAACTCTTTGAAGTCGAGGTCAAGAAAGTTTACGCTTACTGAACATGCATATATGTTTTTACGTTTACGAATTGGGAATTCTGCCTGTGATGCGTAAAAGTCGAAAGCGCGGAATTCTTTTGATTTAGCGATTTCAACTAGGGCGGATTTAAGCTGATAGCTTCTGACCCAATTTTGTTTAATTTTCCCGTCGAATATGTAGGCTAAACAGACATAATTAGTCGTCGGCTTATGAATTCTGAGAATATCTTTTTCCCAGTCGTTAGCTAGACGATAATTTTCGTCGTTTTTGTATTTGAACCTTGCCCATATTCTTTTTTCTTCAGCGAGAGCTTCTTCAAGTTCAGTTTTAGCTGTCTTAAATATTTTGAGGCGGGTTTGCATGTCTACGAAGGAGTCTAGAACTTCGCCTTTTGCCAACACTCGTACTACTCTATCTTTAGTTTTTACGCTTCGAGAAGTATTAATTGAGCCTGGTATTCTATACATCGCTGTAGGTGTTAATTTTCGAGGGTCTGCTCCTAAGTCCTTGAAAATGTTGAATAATTTCTTTTGCATAATTTCCCAGTTATCGTTGAATTTATAGCAAAAAATGTCGTCGAGGTAGTATTGCTTAGACATGTAATTTTCCCAGTGCCAAATTAACTGTAATCCATCGGCAGTGTAGATTATTTCTGGTTGGGGTAAGTTTTTTTCTTTGCACCTTTCTTGTACTGTTTTAGCAAGATCAGTGAGACAGGTGTAAATATATTTATGAATCGCGACCATAGCGCGAGTCTTTTCTGCACCAGTCTCAATCGTTATTTGCCTTTCTGCCGCTGTTTCGGCCTCTGTTTTTGCGAGCTCTTCTTGTTCTTTTTGCAGTTTCTTTAGTATTCGTTCACTCAAAAAGATGAAATTGCTTTTCACGGCAGCAACAAATCCTCTTTTCTTAAAGCGCTTATGGTAAATCCCAAATGACATCCAAGAATCAAGATCAGACGCAAAGATCGGAAGCCCGTGCGTGTTGTTCTGATGAATCCAGCGGAAGTTTTTGCGGCGGATTTTCTGCTTTGGCTCATTAGGATTGCTTTGTCCTTGAAACGGCCTTGCCTTAACTTGATAGAGCCTGTAAAGATCTTCATGCTCATCATCAACGTACGCATAACTTAAAGCCTCATTCATTCTTGAGGTCCATATCTCTTGACGCTTTTTGATTTGGCGTTTTATGCGTTTTACTTCTACTATGTTTGATCTTGAGGCCATTTTCTTTTAGTCCTTTTTCGTAAGTATGATAATGGGGATTATCGTCTCTTCAAGAGAAGCTCCACCGTGAGTCTCGCAAGCCATGAGTGAACTTCCGCGCGTAACAGAATAATCCGCAATGACCATAAAGCCGGAACCGAAAACGGCGTGCCGAAATTTTTGCGAGTTCCGTAAGTTCATGCTCAAGCTATCCTGAGACTGCGGAATTGAGGCAAAACGCGTGTGAACGCTCGCGCATTTTGGTAGTTTGGCTCTGTGAATCTTCTCGTGATTGTGGAGCGTAACCAGACGGCTTGCACCATGATCTGAAACGATTAAAGCCCTGTCGATTTTAGCGCGTGAGAACTCTGCAGAGATTTTGCGTAATTCTCGGTCAATGATGCGAAGTTCATGAAAAATGTGCAAAGGATATTCGCAAGTCGAGTAGTTGAATTTAACTCCGTGATGCTTAACGTCATCAAGCGCGCTGATGCTTTTAACGCTGAAGTCATTAGCGAATTCTTTATTGTAGTATGTGGTTGACGGCAAATTACAACGACAAATCTTAACTTCGCAATTCATTCCGTATTCTTCGCACTTAACCTGAATGTAACCAAGATACTCAACACCAAGCGCGTCAAAAAAGTAAGTCTGAGTCTTCTCGGCTTTGAACTTATACAGCAAACTGCTGCGAGGCTGTAGCTTATAAAACGTTTTTTCCGCAGCTAAGACTTCAATGCCTGAAAGAAACTCTGCATTGAGCTTGTTGCGAATTTTTTGCAGCTTGTAATCATGAAAGTACTTTTTCAAGACTTCACGAAAATTAGCGTCTTTGTCCCGGAGCACAGTATTAACCTCGTCAAACGTAAAATCATGCATGTAAAAGCTCAACTCTGGGAATGAGTGTTTTGCGGCTTCGTAAAGTTGAGAGTCCGAAAACTCGTGTTCAGAAATTAACTTCAAGAACTCATACTCCTCTTCTTCGCAATAGTCAGTGAGATAATAAACAGCAAATTGTCCTAAATTTCGTGCACAATTAACAATCTCTTCTTGTTCTGAGAAATCTTCCGGCAAATTCTGAATAATAGTTCTGCGCTCAGAATAGAAGTTCATAAACCTAGCGTCACGAATTGGAACTTTGAAGATCACGCAGTAGAGATTGTGAATAAACTGCGAGTAACTTTGTGTTCCATTCAAAGCAAATTCTATATAGTCATTTTTCCCGACGTAAGTAAGTTTCAATGATAACCAGAAGAGCCATTTTTCCCGATTTGGGCATTGAGAAAAAATTACCGGCATTATCATCGAAAAATTGTCAGGAGGTCCAAAGCGGTTTGAAACGAGTTCCGAAAAATCTGCGTATTTCAAAGAGAGCCTGAATAAATATAACCATTGTTCTTCGGTCCCTAAGCCTTGTCCAATTTTGTGCAAGATCAGTTCGGGAAATTTTTTAACGGCTTCATCATATGGACTACTCACAAAACGAATTGGAAATATCGAGTTAGTGAACAGAGCATGAGGAAGTTTCGTTTGTAACGTGAGCTTGTTAAAATTTCCGCATTCTCTGGGGAATGCTTCAAGAGAACGCAAGAATTTTTGAAGATTTTCACAGAAAAGGCCTTCCGCGAATTCTTGATACTTTACGAAGACTAATTCGGGCAAATGAGCTTTTGAGCCTTCAAGCAGAATTGTCCAATTTTCTGCCCGTTTGTTGATAAGCGTGTATTTTTTCAGGTAATCTTCACATAGCAGCGTGAGAATAACAGCGTGACCTTCAATATGTCTAAAGTTCAAAAGTTCGGCGATTAATTTTTCGATTTCCTGTTCACCTTGAAGCATGAAAAATTGCGACAAGCCCAAAATCGCAAAATTTCCATTACGTGACATATCTTTGAACAGATTTTCGAGCTTAGGTAGATTATCAGCATCGGAGTAATCAGACAGATGAATGAAGCTGATATTTGCCTCATGAAGTTTTTCAACGAGCAAATGATAGTCGTCAAAATTCTGCGCATTAACGATTAAAGGGGCGACAGCATTCTCAGTCCGTAAGTAGAAATTAATATGCTTGACACAAGCGTCAAAATTTTTGCATCTCATGAGCTTGCCTCCTGTTCAGCCTGTTCATGTTCAAGTCCATGTCCAATGGGATTACTCAGATTACCCTGTTGCTTTAATATCTCAATCCCGACGTTTAATTTTTCAGCGACGAGGGCTTTAACATATTTACTGAGTGAAGGAGCATCCATCGTATCGATTAACGCAAATACTTTGTCTCGAAAGTGAGATTTATATTCTTCTTCGGCGATAGATTTTACTCGTTTTTGAATAAGCTCATTTTCCGTCCAATAAAACGGCGCTTCCTTTGAAGTCTCTCTGAGCTTCTTACGTACGAACAGGGGATCAGGTAACACATATCGATAATCCTTCAGGAAATTGCGTGCAAAAAATTTGTCGCGAGATTGAGGATTATTTAAATCATCGTAAAAATTTGCGGTCTCGAGAAAATCCATTGCAAAATTAACTTCAGCTTCGGTCGGCGATTTCTTCATGACGATCTCAAATGCTCGTTTTGCTTTTGCTCTATCCTGTTCACTAATCATGCATAGTATAGGGGTATCGAAGTGTTCAGACCAATCAGCAGGATCTTTAGTGCCTGTAAATTTCTGCCAAATGTCCTTGAGTTTCTGTCGAAATTGGCCGGTTTTGTAGTTTTTGATCTCAGCCTCAACATAACGAAAGTATTCGCTAGACGGTTTCATAAATTGTTTAGTAGGCAAAGCGTTAAAAATCTCAATAATTTCCGGTTCAGTTAATCCTTCAAGAAACGGAGCAGCAATTATCTTAAAAACTCCAAACTGATTTTGAGAGAATGCCTCAAAGTCTGTTCGGTAACGAGTGAGTGCTTCAAGAAATTTGCTTCGATTATGAGACGGAAGATTATTAAAGCGGAGTATCTCATAAAGATTTTCGAGAAATGGCAGAAAATTCGCTGCGTAATTTTGAGCGGCCTCGAAAGATACGCGCAAGTTATTTACTGCATCGATCCAAAGCGCGACAGTTTTTGAAAGTGAAGAGGACTTTGGCAAAAATTTATTAGACTCTATGACGATTTCATAATCAAGAATAAGGGCATTAAGTTTTTCGTCCAGTTTTTCTTGAGAGAGGGAACTCGATGTGAAGTTCAGGAACTTTGTATCGAGTGTCCAATCGCCATAAATTTCACTAGCGAGTTGAGGCAAAATTCCGTCTCTAAAATTTTCGATATAACGCATAAATCCTTTTTGGCAATTTTCTTCCGTGAGAAGATTAGCGAGGTCATCCGAAAGATCAGGAGAAGATATGACGAGTGTCCCAATTTTGAATACGGCATCGTCGTCTTCTAAAATTCTGGAATATGCCTCGATAGCTTTTAATATAACTTGAGGATTTGATTTCAGAGTTATGTCCGAGAAAATATTTTTAATGCACCAAAGAGGGAAATGAAAATTTTGCAAAGTTGCTGCGATTTTCTGTTTTACATTTTCTATTGAGATGCACTGTTCCGTCGGAACACTGAAAGCTGACGAGCTGCACGTTAAAAAAGCATTTTGCTCTTGGCTCATGATGGTAATAAATTCTTCGCGAAAAGCTCTAGAAGGATTTATGTCGTAGTTCAGTACGTTGAAAATCGCTTCGGCTAATTTGTCGGAATTCATAATCTCGGTCTTAAGTCCATTACTCCAGAAAAAATTTTCTCCTGAGTATTCTTTGAGGAGAAAGCCCATAATGAAAGCAGTAAAATTATTTGGCATGAAACCGAAGGGAGGATCTTTGAGAGTGTTGTAAATTGTGAACACGCTCACGTTTCCCGAAGGTTGTGCTAAATTTTCGGCGATGATACTTTCGACTTGTAATTTTGCTTGTACAATAGGCAGCTTTTTCTTGGTGTCGTCTTCCCAATAATTATTAACTCCCCAAGCTCCAGCTAATGCAAAATCTAGGCTGTTATCCTCTCGCGGTGCTAAAAATTGGCCGGTCAGTTTTTGTGTAATGCCGCATTTTGCTCCGAGTTTAAATTGTCGTGACTTGCTCAAGAAAATTGATGTAGTTGCGTTATAGTGTTCAAGTCCGCAGGGGTAACGTTGAAAATCAATCGCCTTTAACTCATTAATTAAAGAGCTGCTATCTTGAATTCTTTTTCCTTGAGGGGCATCATGCGTATATAAAACGAAGGACCCTGTTAGAATTTTATTCTTCCAATTTGTGATGTACGTCTGAACTTTGGCTTGAAATTCTTCGGCGCGTTGTTTGTCGCCTTTTTGAGAATAATATTTACTGTAAGCCAGAGTTTCGATATACCGCTCAAAATTATTTTGTCCCATTATGCTTGCAGAAGTGTCGATGAAAATAACGTCGCTTGATGTTACGATCGTGGGCAGGACTTCTCGAACTTGAACAGCTTCCAAATCATTAAGAGCGAAGACGGCGATTAAATAAAAGTGTTCGTGAGTTGATGCTCTAATAATTTCATTTATTGTCCTTTGGAGTTCACGAACCGAAGATGCTCTGAGAATAAACCTGTCTGAGATTTCGTCCGGGATAAAAATTGTTTCGATTAAGCGTGCTCGATCGATGAGCGTTTGAGTATTAATAGATTTAATGAGCTCATCTTTTTCCTGCTTAATTAAGTTTGTATCATCCAGAGTATTTGCGATTGTGTACTCAAAATTCCCATCAGATAAAGCGCGCTTGAAGAGCAGCCCTTTTTCGACGAGTTTAGCAGCGATCGTTGAGGCTGTATTTTCCGGCCAATTAGTCCCGGAGAATGCGAGATTAATATTGCTATCGTTAGGTCTCAATAAATCGATAGTATGATTTTGGAAATTGAAAGCCTGTAGAAGCAATATAGTTTTCAATACACGCTGTTCTTCGCATGTTAAAGCTTCGGGCTTAAGAATATCGTAGGTATTAAGTACGATGCGTTCGTCGTTATAAAGAAAATTGTTATCTTTTCTGTAGAAGAAATCCCAAAGCATATCTACAGTGAGAGCGTAATTTTGATCTGTGGGTCCAAAGTTCTTAATGTACCATTTAAAGGCATGCAATTCCGATTCATCTTCATCATTAATGAGAAAGTCAAACATGCTTCTTTGATTTGACCCAAAAATTACGGATAAATGTTTGAGCATGAGTGCGGCATAAGGGTGAATTGGAATTACAGCCTGTAGATCATTATCGAGTAAAAACGAGTTCGGGTTAACGTGTTCAAGACTGGTGCAAATTTTAGTACGGGCATTAGTGAACTCGTTATTAATCTCCCGATGATATTTTTCCCACTCAGTTTTGAGCGTTGGGTCATCTGTAATTTGCAGAGCTTGAGCCATAAGTTTGAATGCCATATTATCCGGCAAGTCAATTTTTATTGGCGGGATAAAGCGGTCGAGAATTTTTTTAGCAGATTCTGCGTTGAGGAACAAGCCTCCTGCATCGTGAGCCACGATTAAGAAATAGAAAGGCGAGGAGAAACTCAACTCTACTAGAGTCTGAAATCCTGTGAGGGAAGTCGGGTTATTGTGAAAGAATTCCGTGAACTCGTCCCAAATGAATAAAATTGCTTTTAAATTATTAGCTTCGATGACGTTTTTTATCCAGTTGATTAAGTCATGAACATCCATACGAAATGCCATAACGCCGTTATCATTTGCTGTTTTGATTAAGCTGCTTAAAATTTTTTCGGAATGTTCGAGAGGATTATTTTTTATGATAGAGATAATTTCATCGATATTTTTTCCATAGAAATCCCAAAAGTATTGTTTCTCGATGATTAATTGCCCAATGTAATCACGATTAGCTTTTTTTTCTAGCCACTTGAGAGCTGCTTCGCGTAATGAGTTTTCGGCTTTATTAGCTCCGTGAGTTTCAAGGGCATTCATGATGCTAGATTGAATTGAGAGAATAAGGTCCTGATCTGAGTGAATGGAACTAGAACCGATTTTATGTACGACAATAATTTTGCCAGCGTTTTTGTCGGTCAAGAATTTCTGACAGAGTTCAAGATCGAGATCATATTTTCTGAAGTATTCTTCGACGTCTTCATCTGGAGCCTCGAACAGTGATTTAATTGTGAGTGCTGCGTGAGATTTTCCAGAGCCGTAAGCGCCTTCGAGCCAAAGTGATTTTGGGTTTAATCTTGAGACGGCCTCATGAATTTTTTCTAGGAGATTTACGAACACCGTATGAGGGAAGAAATTTTTCCAGCTGACTTTTTGGCTTTGAATTAATTCCGGAGTAACAGCGGCATAATATCTTGGGTCAATATAAAAGTAGTCAACATATTTTTTCATGATCACATGTAATTAAATCTAGAACATTAATTGAAGTTTTGGATGGATTGAGAGTTATGCTTTGAATATCCAAAGAAAAGGAGACTGAGACAAAATCAGGGTAATTTGCGGCTAATCCGTTAAGTATATTAATCATGTTTTTTTCGTTAATGCCGAACATTTTCACCGGGCTTACTCCTTCTTCTGAATCGTCAAATAATTTCTCAAACTTAAAGCCATAATTCCAACCAGACATTTCGGCGAATTTGTATAAACTATAAAGGATTACTAAATCTGAAGGTTTTTCCCATTTTAATCTGATAATGTTTAATAGTCTCTTCCCATTATATATATCTTCATAAGAACTTTTTCCGAAACCAACTTCTCCTAAAGGCAAACAACACATTTGCCCCAGAGCTGTAACTGCATCGGAGCCTCCTTTAGATCCATAATCGCTAATCATTTTTACCAAACACAATTTAGAGTAACTTTCATCGAAAATTACTCGCTTAAGGTACCATCTAACTAGAGGTGAACCGCAACTTAAATTCACCATAATAATTCCCCAACTCGCATAATTGATAATACCGAGCTGGCTTATCTTATCTGCCGTCACCGAGAAACGACAACTTTGATCCAGCAACTCAGCATCAAGTAAAAACCTCTTGAAAAAACGCAACATAACAGAACCTAGATTGTTCTTTTCAAAGAAGCCATCTTTATACTTAAAGAATTGCTTGATCCAATCCATTCTCGGGGCAAAGTGCGAATACCGATTAAGATTTTCGGCTTTCTTGCTTCCGAAAAACGTCATAAACTACTAAATAAATCTTAACTACTATTTTGTTCTTTGCTTCAAGCGATACGCAACATTCTCCTCTTGAAAGGTTCGGCTTCGGCAATAGCAGCATCAATACCCTTGAACCGTTTTGCCTTTTGAAGATAACCCTCACTAACTAAGAACTCGACTACATCATTACGAGTCTGCCACGCATCAAAATCAGTCAAAGCCCTAGTAATCAACATTTGAAAATCCTTAATTCCGCTATTCTTACGAACAACTGCACCTAGACAATCATCTTCATAATAGTCCAGATGAATGAGTTCAAAGTTCCAGCTGAATCCTGCCGAATAGCTCTCGAGTAAATACTTGTTCCAAGAATTGCCGTCATTAGGATAAATCATTAACATATTAAGCTCCTGCAACGACATATAATCTCTATTTCCAAGCACATTACCGATAGCCCTGTCTAGTTCCGTAATATCAAAGCTCACGTACTTTCTCTGCACAAACCTGTTTTTGGAAACTCTAAGCATTACGTCAAAAACTGCGTTCCATTGGATTTTATCTTTATGAAGTTCTGCCTTGAAAAAATCCTTGAGCTTCTCAAGCGTAAGTTCATCATAAGCATTGCAGAATTTTTTTACAAGATCTCTGCAATCCAGATAATCAACTCTGTTGCTTATCAGTGAACGATTGAATAAAAACTTATCTTTTAACAGAAAGCTTAAGCTATTGTAAAAAGCTCTGTTCGTAAAGTTCTCAATGCTCATAGAGATGCTCGGAAAACCATCAATGATTATCTCGCGTAACTCGTCAACCGAAATATAAGCCTTAACTTCAAGCTGACTGCTGATAATATCTTGAATTTGTTCTAACTCCTCAGGCATAACGGGAAGATTAACAGAACAAAAATACCTATCTTTACCCGCTGTAATGAATTCTTTTGGTCTCGCTGACTTCAAGTACTCACTAATTACCTTCACAGGAATATACCACAAAACTTCATGTATCTCTTTACAGGTGACTGGCACCGACGAAGAACGAATGAACTCGTTAATTTCCTGGAAAACCTCATTCTCGGAACCGACATAAACGCACTTCTCGTTGAAAGAATATCTTCCTCCTAACTTTTCTAAAAGAACACTACGAAAAACTTCAATAGAGTAAATCTTAAGCTGAGACGTAAGGGCGAATAAATACTTCTTGAACAACTCTGAAAAATACACGCTCTTCCCGCCTTGATTGAAGACTTCTACAATGTCCTTCACAACTTGAGCTGTTAACTTGTCCTGAGTCTCTAAACATTCCATAGAAAAAACCCGATTTTCCCTCATCATACCGACTGAGCTAATCATCTTTATAATTTCTTCGTCAGACTGTTCAAGCTCCGAACCAAACTTTGAAACATAACAAGCCCTGAAACGATTTCTATCGATCATGCTGCCTACGCGGAAACCATAGGGAAAATTACCGCTAAGAATAAGTGCAAGCTGTTTCTTTTTCTTTTCTGGAATTGCTAACGGCTTATTCATAATCGACTTCAATCCTTTCTTTCTTAAAATTCTTAACTAAACTGCTTTCTTAACTAAACTGCTTCAGGAGGTACTTTACAAGGCCCAACTCGCTCACAATCACTGCGTAAAACTCTGACATGTTCGCTCACTGTCCTATAAAAAGTTGTAAATCAAACTCGATGTGAAACAATGAAACAATATCGAATCTGACCTAAGTTTATCGTACTAACTAACAGCGACAGGTTGTATCATTTTGATACTACCCCCTCGATACATAAAATTTTACATATCGAGCTACCAAGATAGCTTTCCCCATAAACTTATGAGGAATTATAACACACATTAAAAAGAAAAATGAATACGTTCTCATTCCCTGCGGATATACAAAAACCGAAAAAATCATGATAATATCTAAACGCAATCCAATTTTTATAAAATTTTTATATATAGAAAAGAGGCATTAAAGCCATGAAGAAAAGTAGTAGTTTGGTTCTGGCGGCATGTACAGTTTTTACGGCTGCCCAAGTTTTTGCTGGAACGTTCACGCCTGGCACGTATGAGGGTAAGGGACGAGGATACAGCGAGAATCTCGAAGTTGTCGTGAAAGTGACGGTTGATGAGGAGAAGATTACGGCCGTAGAGATTGATGCACCTGAAGAAGTGCCGTTCGGAGTGCCGCAATTTGAGAATTACGGAGGCCAGTTAATCGGGAAGTCAGAGGCTCAAATTGATGCAGTCTCGAACGCGACGATGACGCGCAACGGAATTGTTCAGGCAGTGGAAAACGCATTAAAGAAAGCCCGTGCGAAGAGTTCAGGGTTTACGCCCGGAACATACGAAGGCAAGGGACGAGGATACAGCGAGAATCTCGAAGTTGTCGTGAAAGTGACGGTTGATGAGGAGAAGATTACGGCCGTAGAGATTGATGCACCTGAAGAAGTGCCGTTCGGAGTGCCGCAATTTGAGAATTACGGAGGCCAGTTAATCGGGAAGTCAGAGGCTCAAATTGATGCAGTCTCGAACGCGACGATGACGCGCAACGGAATTGTTCAGGCAGTGGAAAACGCATTAAAGAAAGCCCGTGCGAAGAGTTCAGGGTTTACGCCCGGAACATACGAAGGCAAGGGCAAGGGATACAGCGAGACCGAAGAAATCACAGTGAAAGTGACGGTTAATGAGAAAGAGATTACGGCTGTAGAGATTGACGGAGCTGGAGAAGTTCCGTTTGGAGTTCCACAGTTTGAGAATTACGGAGGCCAGTTAATCGGGAAATCGGAAGCGAAGATTGATGCAGTTTCTGGAGCGACGATGACGCGAGATGGAATTATCGCGGCTGTAGAAAAAGCACTTTCCGAAGCGCGAGGAGAATCGACCGAGAACAATGCTCCTGTGTCGTTCAAGGCTGGCGAGTACGAGGCGGAGGCTGCAGGATATAACGGGCCAGTGAAGCTGAGTGTGAAATTCGACGCTGATAAACTCGCTGACATTAAGATTGTCTCTCACGCAGAAACCGAACACGTTGGAGATATAGCGTTCAGCATAATGATACCGGAAATGCTTCAAGCTAACGGCTCAGGAGTTGACGCGGTAAGCGGAGCGACATTCTCAACGAGGGCATTAAGGAACGCTGTGAACATGGCGGCAGAAGCTGCTGGATGTACAAATCTTGACGAGTTCATGTCGAGGAAAGTTGAGCATAAGGCCGAAGCTCCTATCAATGTAAATTTTGACGTTGTTATAGTCGGAGCAGGCGGAGCAGGGGTTGCGGCGGCGGCACAAGCAGCACAAGACGGAAATACTGTTCTGTTAATAGAAAAGAACGCGGAAGTCGGCGGTAATACGTTAGTCTCAGGCGGACAATATCAAAGCGTAATGCCTTATCTCGTATGGGACCCGAAAGACCCTGATGCTACGACCGGAGTATACGCGTTCAACGGCCAGACTTACGAGAAAGTGAAAAGTGTTCAGGGTTGTATTGCCGAGCTCAAGATGATAATGAATTGGAACGAAGCTCCGTTTGATGCGAAATTCTACGAGACTCATGAATACGTAGCAGGAGACGCGGCCGAACTTTCGAAGCACGGAGTTCACGCAGAATATCTTTCTATACTTCAAGCATTAAAAGCTGAGATTAAAGCCTATCTTGACTGGGCACAACCGAAACTTGATGCGGGAATTCCTGAAAATCAGCTTGCATTATTCTCAACGTTAAACCTTCATATTTTCCAGACATATTACGGCGGCTTAAGACAGAGCGCTGACGGCAAGAGCTGGATTTACGGCGATGTTAATCTTGTTCGTCAGTTTATCGAGAACGCGCAGGGTTTGAAAGAGTGGCTTGAAGGAATGGGCTCAATGTTCCACGAGGACACACAGCCGACGTTAATCGGAGCTCTCTGGTATCGTGAGAATGAGTTTGTCGGAGCTGAAGTTGATACTGATGGCGACGGAGTGAAAGAGAATTATCCCGGACGCTGGGGAACGTTCTTTGTTGCTCCTGTGAACTCGTTCTTAAAGGCCAATCCCAAGAACACAATCATGCTTAGAACTAGCGTGAATGAATTAATCGAAGAGGGCGGAAGAATAATCGGAGTTAAGGGAAAACGTTATGACGGCACGGAAGTTACGGCACTAGCGGCAAAAGGAGTAATTCTCGCGACAGGCGGATATGCGGCCAATTTGAATGAAGTAGTCGAGAAAAATATTTATTGGTCATCTGAATATTTATCAACAGCAACAAAGACAACAAACCGTTCATCACTTCGCGGCGATGGTGTAGCGATGGCTGAAAAAGCTGGTGCTGCGTCAACGGGAATGGGCTTTACTCAGTTAATGCCAATCTCATGGGTCGACAATGGCAATCTTGCTTTCGGCGGCGGAAATTACGCGTGCTGGATTAATCCGAACACCGGCAAAAGATTTGTTGATGAAGGTTCCGAAAGAGATGTACTTTCGCTTGCAGAGTTCCGTAACGGAATGGAATATAAGGGAAGCAAAGGAGCGTTCTTAGAGTTCTACAATGCGGCTCAAAAGATGCCTGCACCTGTTCAGCTTCCGGAGACTGGGGATTATCCAGGAAGATATTACCGTCGTAAAGTTTCGGAACTTGGTGAATTGTTCAAGGAGTTAGGCGTTAAGGCAGATCCGAAAGTTGTCGAGCAGACGATTAGAGATTATGACAAAGCCGTAATGACAGGCGGAGAATTTCCTGATGTTGGTAAAGCGATAGCTTCTCGTCCAGTTGGGAACGTTGAGAGGAACGCTGACGGAAGCTATAACGTCGACAGCTACGATTTAGATAATACGATTATGACAATCAGGCTTCTTGCTCCGAGCACGCATCACACGATGGGCGGACTTGTAGTAGATCAGGGCCGACACGTAATGACTAAAGAAGGCAGAATAATTCCTGGACTTTACGCGGCAGGAGAAGTTACGGGAGGAATTCACGGAGGCAACAGATTAGGCGGTAACGCGATTACGGAGATATTTGTATCCGGACGAATTGCGGCGAGCTCACTTAATGCGGATAATCAATAAAATATAACGCGTTCTATTTTACATCTTTAACATTAGGGAAATTTTTCCCTGAAGTTAGACGGTCGGGAATAACAATCCTGGCCGTTATTTTTATGCTTAAGTCATAATCTAGTCTTGAAAAATGTTCGCTATCATAAATAAGTTGCGAGAATTTCTTATTTCCAAATGTCAGGATACCCCGTAAAATCTCAATCAAGCATTAAATTTATAGTTTAAGAAGGGAGAAATATTCTCATGGATTACGCTATTGGTGTAATTTTGCTTCTCACGTTCTTTGCTCTCGCATGGTACTGCATTAAGGGATTTAACCTGATGATCGGTTTCCTTGTGATAACAATTTTATGGACAGTCCTGCCATTGGTTGGGACTCTTTTTGTTTCGAAGGAGTTTTTAGCCGCGAACCCGGTATTATTATTCGGCGAGGGAACGGGTAGAACTCTCGTGCAAATTCTCAACGGAATATATCAGTCAGCTCCTGAAGGCTGGGGAACGACGCTTGTAAACGTCTGCTGGGGCGCATGGTTCGGACGCGTCTTAATGGATACGGGCATAGCTTCAACGTTAATTCGTAAGACTGTAGAACTTGGA
>CALGHA010000004.1 GCA_937915835.1 uncultured Fretibacterium sp.
AATATTTTGTAAAGTGAAATCGCTTGACAGTAAAATTTACGTTTCTTATAATTCCTTATTATGAATGACGATAATGATATTTTGAAACGCAGAATATATTTCAACTTGTTATACGATTTTTACTCGCCTCTGTTGACGGCAAGACAGCGAAAAGTTTATGAGACGTTATGTTTCTCTGACTTGTCATTAACGGAAGCTGCTCAAGTTTTAGGCATAAGCAGACAGGGAGTGTATATTCTTGCGCGTCATGTCATGGATAAACTTGAAGGAATTGAACGGGAATTATCGTTTGCGGTGAACACGAAGAAGCTCGAAGCACGAATTAAAGCTCTTGAAGCCGAAAACGAGGAACTGCGAAAGGAATTACGGGAGAAAGGGGGAAAAGATTAATCATGTTCGACACACTCAAGGAAAAATTAGCTTCGGTATTCTCAAAGTTAAGTTCCAAAGGCAAGCTCTCAGAAGAAGACGTTGATAATGCGTTGCGTGAAGTCAGAAGGTCTTTGCTTGAAGCCGACGTTGATTTTCGTGTCGCTAAGGACTTAATCGCCAAAATCCGCGAGAAAGCTACAAGTCTTGAAGTTTTGCAGTCGATTACGGCCAATGAAAGAATTTCCGCGAT
Source organism: uncultured Fretibacterium sp. (assembly GCA_937915835.1). Taxonomy (GTDB): domain Bacteria; phylum Synergistota; class Synergistia; order Synergistales; family Aminobacteriaceae; genus JAFUXM01. The sequence continues at coordinate 623 of CALGHA010000004.1, forward strand.
CGTCTACGAAGAATTGATTGCCTTGATGGGAAAAAGTGAAGGATTAATTATTTCGCCCAAGCCTCCGACGGTTATTTTGATGGCCGGACTTCAAGGTTCAGGAAAAACGACCAGCACCGTAAAGCTCGCGAGATTTCTGAAGAGTTCACATAATCCGTTAGTCGTAGCGTGCGATTTGAGGAGACCTGCGGCAGTCGAACAGCTGAAAGTGTTAGCTGAAGGAGCAAAAGTTTCTTTCTTTGGTCCTGAAGAAGCAAAGAGTTCTGACGTTCTCAAAGTCGTAAAAGAAGCAGAGAAGTATGCGGCCTCGCATATGAACGACGTAATCATTCTCGACACAGCCGGAAGGTTGCATATTGACGAGGAATTAATGACTGAGCTTAAGAATATCGCGAAAGTCCTAGTTCCAACGGAGAAAATTCTCGTCGTCGATTCAATGACCGGTCAGGAAGCTGTTAATGCCGCTAAATCATTTCATGAACTCTTAAATCTCACAGGCTTAATCTTAACGAAACTTGACGGCGACGCACGAGGAGGAAGCGCGTTATCAATCCGAGCTGTAACAGGAATTCCCGTGAAATTTGCCGGAGTTGGTGAGAACACTGACGCTCTCGAACCTTTCAGCCCCGAACGAATGGCCGGGCGTATCATGGGAATGGGAGATATTCAGGGCCTCGTCGAGAAGGTTAAAGCGGCAGGAATAAACGAAGAAGCAGTCAAACCGTCCGAATTATCAGGCAAGCAATTCAATCTTGAAACGCTCTTAAAACAATTTGAGCAATTAGAGAAACTTGGGCCGATTGAGAAAATTGCGGGAATGATACCCGGACTGGACAAGATAAAAAATTTCAGGACTGAAGACGTTGATGCAAGTATATTAAAACGTAACAAGGCTATAATCCAGTCAATGACGCCGGAAGAGAGACGCAATCCCAGAATAATTAAAGGCTCCAGAAGGCGGCGCATTGCTCAGGGATCAGGCACTTCAGTTCAGAGCGTTAATCAGTTGCTTGCCCAGTATGAACAGATGAAGAAGATGTTTAAGGCTTTTTCGTCAAATTCAAGGGGGAGCAGTAAGTTAAAGTCATTATTTGGTTTTGGCAGGTAAAGAAAATACTCAGGAGGTGCAAAGTCAAGAATGGCAGTAAAGATTCGTTTGTCGCGTCAAGGCAGGAAGAAAGCTCCTTTTTACAGGCTTGTTGTAGCCGATGAACGTTCACCACGAGACGGAAAATTTATAGAATTAATTGGAACATATAACCCTATGACAGATCCGGCAACGGTGAATATCAACGAGGAGCGTGCTCTCCATTGGCTGAAGGTCGGAGCATTACCTTCGGACACGGCACGCGGGCTTTTGAAGAAGCAGGGAATTTGGGATAAGTTCAAGAACAAGGAAGCAGAGTAATATCTTGCTTGCCTTAAAGTGTATTATTAATATTAATTATAATTTCTTCGTAGACCGCGAATAAAACAGGAGGTGCCACTTTAATGGTCAATTACAAAGAGCTAGTAGAGTATATCGTCAAACATCTCGTAACTCAGCCAGACTCAGTCGGAGTTGAAAGCAGCGAGGCAGAAGGCGGAAGTAAAATCCTGATTCGGGTTGCCCATGAGGACGTGGGGAGAGTAATCGGGAAGAGGGGTGCAACGATCAACGCTATCCGGTTGTTGGCCAAAGCGGCAGCAGTAAAGGCCGGAGAGAGGGTTGATGTTGATATTGTCGAGGATTAAATATTAACGTCAGCATAATAACAGCCTTCCCGGAATTATTCGCGGACTTCTTACACATCAGCATTCCGGGACGTGCTGTAAAAAAAGGACTTGTCGGCGTAAATCTCGTAAATCTCCGGGACTTCGGCAAGGGAAATTACAAGCAGCTTGATGATTACGCTTTTGGTTCTGGTGGGATGGTCTTAGCAGCCCCGCAATTAACCGACGCTTTGAACCACGCTAAAATTGAAGGCGTAAAACCGTTCGTTGTTTATCCGTCTCCTCAGGGTGTATTAATCTCTCAGGAAATCATCGAAACTCTTGCGCGTCAAGATCACGTGATAATTTTCTGCGGACATTATGAGGGAATTGATGAACGTTTCGTTGAAAAATACGTAGATTTAGAA
>CALGHA010000005.1 GCA_937915835.1 uncultured Fretibacterium sp.
ATCTCAGGAACAGGAAAGCCCGCAGCACTTCCTAAAATAAATGTCTTCGGCAAAACAGGAACGTCAAACGATTTTATAGACGCATGGTTTGTAGGAGGAGTACCCGGATTAACAACAGCGGTTTATGTAGGACGAGACGATCATAAGACTATGGGTAAAAAGGCTTTTGGCGGAACTATGGCTGCTCCTGTATGGAAAAAATTTATGGCGTATGCTTCACAAGTTATGCAATCTCCTCAAAATTTTGATAATCCTCCCTCATGGGTCGATGTCAGTAAAGTTTCAATTTGCAGAAGCACAGGTTATCTTGCCCGTAAAGGTTGTCAAGCTGTTCCGTTATATTTCCCGAAAGGTAAAGCTCCGACATCTTCATGTCCTGTTCACGGAGGGAGTTACACAGCCGCTAATAATGATCCCAGAGGCCCGAGATTATTTTTGGTGGAAAATGACGATACTTATTATGCGAAAATGCAAAGCAGGTCTGAGGAAAAAGCGTCTCAGTCGTCATCGTCAAGTCAATCTGAAGCTCCTGTTGCTCAACAGCAAGTTACAGCTCCCGCAACTCAGGCCGCAATTCCTAAGCAGAGCAACCCTCCTGCACCTAAGAGACAAGAGCCGAAAATCAGTGAGGTTGAACAACGTTACAGGCAGTTGTTAAAAGAGTACGGACTGGAATAAAATTTTAAGAAAGTCAGGTTTTATTATGCACATATTAACAGCATTAACTCAATGGCTGGTTGATACTATCGGACGAATGGGTTATACGGGAATTATATCGTTAATGTTCCTTGAGTCATCGTTTTTCCCTTTTCCAAGTGAGGTTGTTATGCCTCCTGCGGGTTATCTTGCTTGGAAGGGCGAAATGTCTTTATCACTCGTATTAATTTCGGGAATTGCAGGGAGTTTATTGGGAGCTTTGTTCAATTATTGGGTTGCAGTGAAATTAGGACGGCCGTTTTTGCTGAAATACGGGAAATTTTTTTTCGTGTCTCCCGAATCAATTAATAAAGCTGACGAATTTTTCTCGAAACACGGACATGTTAGCACCCTCGTTGGACGTTTATTGCCCGTAATTCGTCAATATATTTCTTTACCTGCCGGAATTGCTAGAATGCCCTTGAAAACTTTTACAATTTTTACAACAATAGGTGCAGGTTCTTGGGTAGTTGTTTTAACTTTCGCAGGATATTTTCTAGGTGAACATCAAAACCTCCTCAAAGAATATTTACACATAATAACTATAGCGTGTGCTTCGATAGCTGTAATAATTTCAGGAGGATATTATTTATTCCTGAAAAGGCGTAAAAAATCATGAGCGGAATTCCTGCCGTAACTCTAAGAGGTATGGAAGCTCTTCCTGTTGAAGTCGAAGTTGAAATTACAGGAGGGCTTTTCGCAATTTCAATCGTAGGTATGCCCGATGTTGCCGTAAGAGAATCAAAGGAACGTGTAAGGGCTGCTCTGCGTTCGTTAGAGCTGTACTTAAAGGGTCGTATATCTGTTAATCTCGCTCCTGCCGATATTCCAAAAGAAGGAGCATTATTAGATCTGCCGATTGCTTTAGGAATGTTGACAGCTGCAAAAAATCTCAAAGAATGTCCGCGAGCTTTATACATGGGAGAGCTTGCTTTAGACGGAAGATTAAGGCGAGTTCGTGGAGCTGTTCCGGCGGCGTTTCTTGCTCGTGAGATGAATATTCCGCTTTATGTTCCTGTTGAGAATGCCGAAGAAGTTGCGCTCGTTAAAGGGGTAAACGCGTATTGCGTTGACAGCTTGAGTGAACTCGTCTTAATGCTGAAAGGAGAAATTGAGCCTCGTCCGGTTCCGCCGGTTTATATCCCTGAAATGCCGGAAAACTCTGAGCCTGATTTTGCCGACGTTAAAGGCCAATTACAAGCACGAAGAGCCGCAGAGATTGCCGCCGCAGGTCATCATAATTTACTGCTTGTAGGCTCACCAGGAAGCGGAAAAACTTTAATCGCAAAAGCCCTCGCAGGAATTTTGCCGCCATTGACAGATGATGAACTCGTTGAAACTCTTTTAGTCCGGAGCACTCTGGGGATTGAGACGACAACAGGACGACAAAGGCCGTTTCGGACAGTTCACTTTACGGCGAGTACTGTATCAGTCTGCGGTGGAGGAAATAACTTGAAGCCCGGCGAAGTCTCGTTAGCTCACAGAGGAGTTCTCTTTCTTGATGAGTATACGGAGTTCAAAAGGGATTTGACGGAGAGTTTGCGAGGACCGATTGAGGACGGACAAATCACCGTGAGCAGGGCGGCAGGAACTGTAACTTATCCGTCTAGAGTTTTGCTTGTCTTAGCGGCTAATCCGTGTGCTTGCGGATATTTCGGGGATCCTATGATTGAGTGTAAATGCTCAAGTTTCGATATTGAACGTTATAAACGCAAATTATCCGGGCCAATCATAGACAGAATAGATTTGCAGATTAACGTACCGAGATTAACGCCTGAGGAATTATTATCGTTCACCGACAAAAATAATCCCCCTGAGTCGAGCGCGTCAATTCGTGAAAGAGTTATCAAGGCACGTAAAATTCAACAGGAACGCTGGAAGGAATTCGGGCTTGTGTGCAACGCTGAACTTCCGGAAAAACTCGTGAAGAAATTTTTGACGCTTGGCGATGAAGAACATGCTTATCTTGTTAAAATGGCCGAAAAGTTTAATTTGTCAGGAAGAGGATTAAGCCGAGTTCTGAAAGTTTCACGGACTATTGCTGACTTGGCCGGAGACGATAAAGTTCAAATGAAACACTTAGCCGAAGCCTTAATGTACAGGCAAGTTTACGGAAGATAAAAAATTCCCCCCCAGTTTGAGCCGGAGGGATAAAAAGTTTGTTTACTCGTCAAAATCTTCGTCGTATACCCGTTCTCTTCTGTTTTTGCGTACTGCTTTCAAATGTTCAGATAAGAATGCCCAAAACACACTTATGCTTACACCTGCAATTAATCCTATTAACGTCATTCTAGCACGTCTAGGCCCGTATTTATAATCCGGTGGGGTTGCGTAGTCGATAATGGAAAGCGTTGATAAATCACTTGCCTCACTTAGCCTTGCATTCTCATACTGTCTCAGCATTAATTCATATTTTGCCGTCGCGAACTGTAAAGCTCGAACATAGCGCTGATATTCAATTCCAAGTTCAGGGACCTGGCCGATTGATGAAAGCAGATCTCCTTCGCCTGTGGATGTCTTTCGTCTTGAATAATCGTTTCTGGTCTGTTCTTCTTCGAGTTTTCGGAGTTCTTGGGTCATTGCGTCGAGTTCTGTTTGTAAAAGTTTCAATCTAGGATTATCACGTTTTGCGTAACTGCTCATTGTTGAAATTTCTACATTTTTTGCTGCTATACGATTTCTGAGGCTTGCAATTGAGGCTAATATTTCGCCGGCTTGAGACTCAAGCGCTATAACTCCACGAGACTGTTGATAGCTTATCATATCCGTTTCTGCAATATTCAATTCCTGCTGAGCCTGTTTGAGCTGAGTCTCGAAAAAGTTTCGTCTCTGTTGGGCATCCTCAATTGATATTTCTTGCAACTTATTCTGTAATGCAGCAACGAAAGCATTAGCTACATCTGCGGCAAATTTAGGATCTCCGTCGATATAAGCAATACTGATAATTCCACTTTTAGCGTCCTCTAAAGCAGAAAGAGAGTCTAACACCGCACTTCTGACTCCAACACGTATATCAGAACTATAGCGCTGCATCATATCAAATTTATCAATAATCGAATCGACTACAGAATTACCCTGCATAATTCCAATTAAAACTTGTCCGGCTGTTGATGTTTTAGGAAGTCCTGCTAAGTCAGCAAGTCCCCCAAACTGCGATATAACGCTTGCGGCACCTCTGTTCTGCGGCGGGAGTATTCTGCTCTCAGCTCTATATGTAAAGGGCCTTGTGAAAGCATACACTAAAGACACAACACCGAATAAAAATGTGACAAATATAATAAAAAATTTCTTTCGCCATAATACTTCAAATATATCGAGTATAGATATTTCATCATACTGTTCTTCGTCGAGCGGCAAAATTACATCAAATCCTTTCATTCAAGAAAAAAATATAAATTTCGTGTGATTATAACATTACAGCTCATAAAGCACACGAATACACGCATCACTAAGAGCTTTCAAACTCGACACTTGCTTTTCTTTCGTAAGCCCCGAAGCCTCATAAGCGAGCGGCAATTCCGTACAGCCCATAGTTACCGGCACATCACGTTCACGCCATAACTCACTGACAACTTCATTCATGATTTCTCCGGCAGTTTTCATATCTCCAGCTTTAACGTAACGTATGCACGACTGGACTTTATCCTGCTGTTCAGGAGACGGCTTCAAGAAGTGATAATGCATTCGTTCAGCACATTCCGGGTAAATCAAGCTCTTCTGGGTTCCGTCAGTTGCTAAGAGCCACGAACAATTACCCTTGCTGAGTTCCTTTGCGGCCTCAACAGTAACTTCAACGATGTGAATTAACGGCACGGGCAATTCCTCACGAAAACGGTCAATGAAATAATGCGCGGTGTTGCACGGAACAGCGAGAACGTCTGCTCCCCATTCGACGAGCTGAAGCAAATTCTTGCGGATTACGGGCAACGGGTCAGGACCAATCCCCATTAAGCCGTCGCTTCGGTCTGGTGTCTCAGGGTCAGAGAGCATAATAATTTTTGGATGTTCAGCGTCGCTTTTCGCCGGAGCATCACGAGCTAATATCCTCAAGAACTCAGCACAAGCAGCGGGCCCCATTCCTCCGAGTACGCCTAAAACTTTTTGCGGACGTGTAAGCATAAATAATTCCTCCCTTGTGAAAATTTTTCTTGCTTATAATCACGAATGGACTAAAATTTTACACGTATTATTATACTTTCAGAAGGGAGAAATTTTTTCATGTATTCGTTTTTAGGCGGCCTTGTGCTTTTAATATTAGGCTATATTATTTACGGCGGCATTGTTAATTATGTCTTCGGGCCTGACGACAGAGAAACACCATGCGTGAAACATCCTGACGGCGTTGACTTTGTGCCGATTTCTGCAGGACGTGCTTTCTTAATTCAGCTTCTCAATATCGCAGGACTTGGGCCAATCTTCGGAGCTTTAACAGGAGCAATCTGGGGGCCTCAAGTTTATTTATGGATAGTCTTCGGAACAATTTTTGCTGGAGCTGTTCATGATTATCTTGTTGGAATGCTCTCAATGAGAAATGACGGCGCTAGCGTGAGTGAGATTACGGGAAAATATCTCGGCGGCTTTATGCTTCAGGTTATGCGTTTATTCTCAGTAATTTTGCTCGTAATGGTCGGAGTCGTCTTCATGGTAGGTCCGGCTGGACTGCTTGCATTAATGCTCACTCAGGGAACAAGCGGGGCTGTTAGTGCTGCTGGTTCTGCTCCTGCGATGTTCATGGGTTATGGCGCGGCTGACTGGACAAAGATTTTGACGGTCGTAATCCTCGTTTATTATTTCTTGGCTACACTTCTTCCCATTGATAAAGTTATCGGAAAAATTTACCCGTTATTCGGACTTTGCTTAATCTTCATGGCAATTGGAATTGGCGGCGTAACTGTCTACAATCATATTCAGGGCACGAAGCCTATGATTGAACTCTGGGAAGGACTTTACAACATGCACCCGAAAGCTGACGCAATGCCGATTTGGCCGTTAATGTTCATCACGGTAGCATGCGGAGCAATTTCCGGTTTCCACGCGACACAATCACCGATGATGGCGAGATGCTTAACGTCAGAGCGTCAGGGAAGATTTGTATTTTACGGTGCAATGGTAGCTGAAGGAATTATCGCGTTAATCTGGGCTTCAGCCGGTATAGCTTTCTACAATGCGACTGACGGCGGCTTCTCAACAGCAGGACTTTTTGCAGTCGGCGGAGGAAACTCAACGAGCGTCTATCAAATTTCCGTCGGACTTTTAGGGCCCATCGGAAGTATCTTAGCTTTGCTCGGTGTCGTTGCATGCCCGATTACTTCAGGAGATACGGCATTCAGAAGCGCGCGTTTAACGTTAGCTGACTGGTTCAAGATTGACCAGAAGGGATTTTTCCCGCGTATTGCTCTTTCACTTCCTTTGCTTGCAATCGGATATTTAATTTCATTCCAGGATTACGGAATTGTCTGGCGTTATTTCTCATGGTCAAACCAGACGCTTGCAATGATAGCTTTGTGGGCAGGAGCAGTTTACCTTTGCAGGAACGTCGGAGCAGGAAAAGGATTTATTGCGGCAATCCCGGCGGCTTTCATGTCAGCGGTCAGCATTACGTATTTCTGCATTGCTGATGAGTGTTATCCTGCGGTAATTCGCGGAATTATGAGCGTTTCCGGCTGGAATATTCCTGAACTTTACCGAGCAATTTCCAGAAACGTATCTTACGGCATAGGAATTGGCTTTGCAGTGTTATTCTTCTTGATTTACTGGGTAAAAGTTTACTCACCTGCGAGCAAAGAGGCGTAAATCATGAAGAAATTAATTCACGTTGAAGGCATGGGGTGCATGAACTGTGTGCATCATGTCAAAGAAGCTCTTGAAGCTCTCGATGGAGTTACGAGCGCGGAAGTCAGCCTTGAGACTAACACGGCATTAATCACGCTCACTCAGGACGTTGCTGACACGGCGATAATCTCAGCAATCGATGAAGCGGGCTATGATGTTGCTAAAATTGAGGCGGCATAACTTAAGAGAAAAATTTTACGCAGGTCGTTGATAACTTCGGCGGCCTGTTTTTTGTGTTCAAGGAGAGAAAAAGTTTATGGACATAACATATTTATTATTTCTACAGGACTTCAGGATTGCCATTAACGACGCATTAACGCCTTTCATGGAAGGGATTTCACTTTTCGGAATAACTTATATTTACTTGCTTCCGGCTCTGGTTTACTGGTGCTTTAATAAGCGTAATGGATTATACGTTGCGGCTTCGTTGAGCTTGAGCTTGATGTTGAACCCTGTAATCAAGATGACGGCTTGCGTATATCGTCCATGGATTAGGGACGCGAGAATAATTCCGGCAGGCGACGCAATAGCTACAGCAGGAGGATATTCATTTCCGAGCGGACATACGATGACAGTAACGCCGATTTACGGGGGCTTAGCGGTAATTTCTGCGAAGGCCGGACGAAAATTAGCGTGCTTAATCTGGGTTGTGTTAATTCTGCTAACGATGTTTTCACGTAATTACTTGGGAGTTCATACGCCTCAAGATGTCCTTGTCGGAGTAACAGTGAGTTCACTCGCGCTTTACGTCGTCGCAAAAATTTTTAACTATGTTGAAGCTAATCCAGAACGTGAAAATTTATTCTTGATAATCGGCTTTTTGCTTGGAATTGCGGCGTTATGCTATACGAAGTTCAAGAGTTACCCTATGGATTACGTTGACGGGAAATTGCTTGTTGACCCGGAGAAAATGAAGATTTCGGGCGTGAGTGATATGGCGTTAATGCTTGGCTTCACGGCTGGACGTTTCGTTGAGAAGAATTTTATCAAGTTTAAGCCGCTTGGTTGGAGCTTCAGTGGAATAATTTTAGGCGCTCTCGGGCTTGCGATTATGGCCGTAATGATTGAGAGCTTAAAAGGTTATTGTGTTGCGTACATGGGAGTTTACGCGGGACGTATTGCGCTGGGATTTATCCTGATGTTCTATGTTGTTGCGATATGGCCGCTGGTGATAAGAATTTTCGGCGGAAGAGAATAAAAAAATTTTAACGGGCTATGTTGAGAAATTTCATAGCTCGTTTTTGTAGGCTATATTCCGAGTAAACGGTAATACCATTTTGACATTTTCGCGGCCTGAACTTTTACGTCAAAGCCGTGTTCTCGTGCTTCATTGCTCATGTCTCGTCTCACATGATTTTCGCAGAGCTTTAATGCTTCGTCAGCCCATTCATGCGCGGATTTCTTGAGAGATACAGCACGGAAATTTTTACATACATTCGCTTCTTCTGGAAGTTCTGTTGAGCATATAGTCGGAAGTCCGGCAACTTGAGCCTCAACCGCAACAATCCCTAATCCTTCGTAAAAACTTGGGAAAATGAACACGTCCATAGCCTGATAATATTTTTCCAGATTATTAACGCTTCCGAGAAAAATTACGCTGTCATTAAGTCCCAAGTCCATAACTTTACGCGCAATCTCGTCCATCAATGGCCCGTCGCCAGCCAGAAGAAGCACAGCATCACTTCTCATTCTGTGAATTTCGGCGAAAATGTCAATCAAGAATTTATGATTTTTCTGATTAGCGAATCTTCCGGCATGACCGACGACGAATTTATCATTTAGCTTAAGATACTCTCGCATTTCATTACGTACAGCCTCGTTATAAGCGAAACGTTCAAGCTCAATAGCATTCGGCCAGATTAAGACGCGTCCGGAGTTCATTGCACGTTTACCGAACAGCCATTGCCCGGCCAATTTTGAGCATGCGCAGTATTCGGTTGCGAAAGTTTTCGAGAATAAGCGTAAAGTGTATTTCATGACGTTCCGGAGAAATTCGCCCTGTCCTGCTGTGCTTTGACTGAGAGCAACTCGAACGGGAATTCCGGCTTTCCATGCGGCAAAAAGGGGAAAAACTGATAGAGAGTTTATGTGCGAGAACACGAGAGGGTAATGATTTTGCGTGAAAATTTTGTGAAGAGCTTTCTGGTAAGCAAATTGCTTTTGATACGGAGGGATTACGATAATTCTTCCGCCGGATTTTGTCATTTGTTTTTCTGGAACGTGCACGGAATCTTCATCGATGATAAAATCATACTGTATTTTTGACTTGTCGATATATTTATAGTAACCGAGTAAAGCAGACTCAACTCCACCGTTGCGCATTTTACCGATTATGTGAGCAATTCTGACTGGGAAATTTTTGTGAAAATCATTAGGTTGCTTGTTGCTTGTTGCATTTTAGCGAGTTTTCCTCCGTGTGTCAATATAGATTTTGCTGATTATAACACACGCTTAATTTTATTCCATGTAACGAAAGAATTTTTTGCGAAGAAAGCTCCGGACGAGCTGATTACACTTTTTACACTATGATGAAATCTTTTTATTTTTCTGACAAGATTAATATTCATAATACATAAATACTTTCACGCATTTAATTTTATGAGATACATCCATGCTATAATTCAAAAATCGTATTTTTAGGTATTAAGGAGGTTATTTTTGTTGATCAAGTTTATGAAAAAATTGCTAAGGAATAACGCAAGGATTTATATTTTTGCCCGACATATTTTAAACATTATTAGATATTCCGGAGAAAGCAGCAAGTTAGTCTATACATGCCGCGATTACATCAAGGGCGGTAATATTAAAGGTAATGCTATTCGTACAATTTTGAAGATTTTAGTAACACCTTATTGTATCCTAAAATATTTTCATATACGAAATGTTCCAGGCCGTGAGGGTCTTGCATTAGTCTTAATCGCCAAAAATGAGGCTCCTTATATTGAAGAATGGATAAATTATCATCATAAAAATGGAGTATCACACTTCATAATTTTCGACAATGACAGCACGGATAATTTCCACGAAGTCCTGAAGCCTTATATTGAGTCCGGTTTAGTCTCTTATCATGAAATTCACGGGAGAGCTAGACAGTTTGACGCTTACACTAAGGCAATTGTTAACTACGGAGATAAATTCAAGTATATGGGCTTCATTGACGCGGATGAATTTTTACTGCTTCGTAAGTCTGCAGGTGATATTAATCTTTATGAATTTATCGATAACTTTATGAAAGAACATCCTAAGGCCGGAGGCATAATAGTAAACTGGTGTATATTCGGCTCAAGCGGATACGAAACAAAGCCTGAAGGGGGGCTGCTTGAGAATTTCATAATGCGAGCAAAAGATGATTGTGAAATTCATCGTTCTTTTAAAACAATATGTGATCCGGTCAAAGCAATTTGTTTCAGACACGTACATTATCCCTTATATAGAATAGGATATCAAGAACTTTACGAAAATGGAAATTTGTCAAACCCTGTATATCCAGAAATTCATTTTGATAAAATACGTTTAAATCATTACATTACAAAATCTCATCAGGAATACATAAGAAGAGTACAGAAAGGTCCAACCCCCGACGGTTTTGGCCCTAAACAAAATCGTTTTGACTTACTTGATCGTAATGAAATCAAGGACACAGAAATACTCTTGCGCGTCTAGGTTTTAAGAGCGGGCGGGGGAGTGGCCGACCTGAAATGGCAGCCTTTTACCGGTAAGATGCGGTTTACTATGCGGTGATGATTAGAATACAGATTTTCGCTCAGCCTCAAAGTATCATGTTTACGGCTAAACATACAGCTTTTAACTCATTCATGCTATAATTCAGCAATCGTATTTTCACGCATGAAGAAGGCATTAAATCATTCTATGAGCCTTAATTCAGCGAAGGA
>CALGHA010000006.1 GCA_937915835.1 uncultured Fretibacterium sp.
ACGAAATTTTCCGGGCCGAAGACCTCATCACAAATCTCGCGTATATGATGAACGTTTTCATCGCTGATTTGGACAAAGACGCTTCCGGTTTCGCTGAGCAATTCCCGGACGAGCAATAATCTATTTCGCAAGTAAGTCAAGTAAGAGTGAATGCCGAGTTCCCACGTGTCACGAAACGCTTTAATCATCTCGGGTTCAGTCGTTAAATCGTCGTCGTTTTTGTCTTTCACGTCCCTTTTGTTGACGAATGGCTGAAAGTTTGAGCCGTATTTAATCCCATATGGCGGATCAATATATGCTGTCTGAACTTGGCCGCTCATGTTTTCCTTCTGGATTAACGAGTTCATGATTACGAGGCTGTCACCGGCAATCATTCGATTTGTCCAATTTTGGGAATGCTGGTAGCTTTCGATTGCGCGTAATTTTTCGGCAGTGCGTTCAAAGTAGGACATTTCGGGGAATAACCAGCCTTGAATATCAGGAGTTTTCAGTGAAGATTTCTCGACGGGGTAAATAATTCTGTGAGGCCTGACGACTTCGTGAACATGAATTGACTGAGTAGGGACATCAAAGCTGAGGCCTTCGGATTTACCTGACCAATCGAGAGCAGGGGAAAAATGCGGATCAAATTTGTATGATTGAATTTTGTCGGGTTGAGTGTCGTGTTGAGCGAGTCCGGCTTTTGGGTTGTTAATGCGGGAATTTTCGGCGTGAGTGTAAGCGTCGAGGTCGTGGGGCTGTGAGGATTTTGGGGGCATGATGTAATATTTCCTTTCTTGTTGGGATAAAAATATTGCGACGGGAAATATTGTACATGAAAAACGGAAGACCCGTAACGTTTGAGCCTGCTGGAGATATTCTCAGAATGCCCGACGTGCTTCACTTCAGAACTTGGAATATCGGGAAGCAGACTCGCAAGGAAGATACCCGGCCAATATCAACGCTCCGGATAATATGAAACCGAACGAACACGGAGCATATAATTTCGAGGAAAATCAAATTGATATAAACTCTCAGCTTTTCAGTAACGCTTCACAAACTCAAGTAATCCCGAGCAGGCGCATGAATGGTGCGAGAACTTCAGGAGCAGGAAAATTCGCAGCGTCTTCAAGATACGGAGAATTATAATGCCCGCATAAATAATCGTCCTGAGATAACGCTTGAAGCTCAAAATATGCCTGACATGATGAGCACTTATGACCCAGAAGCAAATTTTCAGCAGGAAAGTCAAACCAAAAATTTAGGCTATGGAATGTAGGAGCTTGAATTATGGAAAGGGTTACAGTTTTTGAGGGTGATGAACTTCACAGGGATTTTGCTCCGGTTCCTAAAGTTTCAAGGTGTGTCATTCATCGGGAAAACAGCGATTTATTCGGTCATAGGTCGTCCAACTGATGAGACAACGAAAATGATAAACGAGATCGGAGCAATTGTCCGGGATTTGCAGACGCTTGATGAAGAGACGGTGTTCAAGAAATGGAGCTAGATAATTTAAGCAAAGCTGAGAAATTTTACATACTTGCTTCGGATGAGAACACTGAACATTTCCGTGTCTGGCTTGGTCTGGTTAATACTCTTCCGTTACAATGAGGCTTTAAGATTAATAATCAATAAAGACAATCACAGCAAACTTCACAGCCTAAAGTTTCACAAGCAAGATCGATAAATTGTACTAAGATTAATATTCGCAAAAGTCCTGATACTCGTTCAGGAATAATTACTCAGCTCAACGATGGAAATCATGTAACAGTTTTAGAGACACGCGGAGTATCTCAGTAGAGCAAGGTAAAAAAATAATAAATTCCCTGCCTGATACATGAAAAGACAGGGAAATTTTTTACAGTGAGCCGACGAGTAACCCCACAATAAATGTAGTCGGTCCCATAGTCAGGAATAACTGAGGAATACTCACTCCCCATGAGATTAACACTCCGGCACCGAGCGCGGCCAATGCCATAAATACGGAGTCGCTGATATTCGAGCAAGCAATTACACCAGAAACTTTTTCTTCGGGAGCTTTGCTTTGCATGACGGCATATAACGGGACAATATATAACCCTCCACAGAAGGCTATCACGAATAAGCAAAAAGTTATCATGAAGTTTTCGGGCCGAGAGAAAAATTCCCAAGCTCCGATTATCGGCGTTCCAGCTTCAACAGGCGGACGGTCGCTTACGTACCATAACAAGACGCTCGCAATCGCAATTCCGTATGCCGCAGAAGGAACGTATTTTGTCGTAACTTTACCCTTCAGAATTTCATCACAGACCATCGAGCCTATACCAATTCCGCACGAGAATATTGCCAAGAAAGCTGTAGCGACACTCTCATCAGTTCCGAGTATAAGCCGCGAATACGTCGGGAACTGCGCAAGAAATACTGAGCCAACAAGCCAGAACCAGGAAATTGCCAGCATTGAGCCGAAAACTTTTTTCATCGGGTAAATGTCAGCAAACATCTCACGCGTCCTTGAGATAATCTTGAACGAGACTTTACGATTTTCATCAATTGGCCTCGTCGGAGGAATGAACATACTGCTTAACCATCCAGCAGAAGCAATTGCAACCGCTAAGCCTCCAACCCAATAAATCCCGTTCTCGCGTAAAATCATTAAGCCGCCTGAAATTGTGCCGGATAAAATTGCAAGATACGTTCCCATTTGGATTAAACCGTTGCCGGCGATTAATTCTTCTTCGGGTAAATGCTGAGGGAGTATGCTGTATTTTGCAGGAGAGAAAAACGCTGATTGCGCCCCCATCATGAATAACACGACCATTAGAAGCCAGATATTCCCAAGCCAAAAGCCCAAGAATGCACCTGACATTACGACAATCTCAGCAAATTTTACCCAGCGCATTAATATCGAACGGTCATATTTATCGGCTAAGTCTGAAGCGGTCGGAGCAAAAATGAAGAATGGCAGAATAAACACTCCGGCGGCGGCATTCACGAGAATACGCGAGTCAACTCCGGCAGCGTCTCCCAATCTATAAGTTATCAACATCATCAACGAACTCTTGAAGAAATTATCATTGAATGCCCCCAGAAATTGCGTGATGAATAGGGGCATAAATCGACGTACGAATAATAATTTGAACATTTACTACAGCTCTCTTTTCCACTTTGTGCCTTGAGGCGTGTCCTCTAAAACAATTCCGCGTACTTTGAGGGTGTCGCGAATTTCATCTGAACGTTTGAAGTCCTTAGCTTTACGTGCTTCGTTTCGTTCCGCAATTAACTTCTCAATTTCCGCGCTTATGTCGTCGTGTTCGGTTTCTGCGTCGTCCCGGCCAATTACACCTAAAATCTTGTCGTAATCGTCTAAGGCTTTCTTAGCGAGCATGAAAAATTCTGATGGCAAAAATTCATTCTCTTTCAGGCTCGTATTGATGAGATAAACCACGTCGAATAATATTCCGATTGCGGCGGCAGTGTTGAAGTCGTCGTTCATAGCGTCGGAAAAATTCTTGTCGAGTTCCTTAAGCTCAGCCTTGAACTTGTTTATGCCAAAATTGGCGTTATCATTAACTCTTGTTTTTGCGGCAAAATCCAAGTCAGCTTTGCAATTTCTTAAACGCTCAACTCCGGCGACAGCTTGTGATAAACTCTCGGGCGAAAAATTAATCGGGCTTCTGTAATGCGCGCTCAACATGAAAAATCTTATTGCCAACGGTGGGAACTGTCTTAATGCGGATCTAGCTGTCTTGAAATTTCCGAGTGATTTTGACATTTTCATATCGTCGATGAGCAAAAATCCGTTGTGTAACCAGTAATTTACAAAAGGTTTTCCGGAGTTTGAAGCGGCTTCACTTTGTGCTGCCTCGTTCTCATGATGAGGGAAGATTAAGTCAATTCCGCCGGAATGAATATCAATGTTGTCGCCTAAATATTTTGATGACATTGCCGAGCATTCGATGTGCCAGCCGGGCCGGCCTTTTCCCCAAGGACTTTCCCATGAGGGTTCGCCGGGTTTCTCAGATTTCCATAATACGAAGTCTAACGGGTCTTTTTTCTTTTCGCCGGGTTCAACTCTTGCGCCTGCCTCTAAGTCCTCAAGATTTTGTTTGCATAAGCTCCCGTATTTCGGCCAACTCTTAATGTCAAAGTAAACGTCGCCGTCCACAACATAAGCATGACCATTCGCGATAATTCTCTCGATAGTGTGAATGATTTCCGGAATATGTTCTGTTGCTCGCGGTGAAACGTCGGGGCGTCTAATTCCGAGTGCGTCAGCGTCCTTGTTGTATTCGGCGATGAATTTATCTGCGAGTTCCTTAACCGTGATATTTTCTTTATTAGCTCGATGTATCATTTTGTCGTCAATATCCGTAAAATTCTGCACGAACGTAACTTTATAGCCCTCGTGTTCAAGCCAGCGTCGTAAAACGTCAAAGACTATGAAGGGTCTAGCATTGCCAATGTGAAAATAGTCATAAACTGTCGGCCCGCACGAATAAAAGCTGACTTGTCCGGGCTTAATGGGAGTAAAAACTTCTTTCTTGCGGGTTAAATCGTTAAATAGTGTTAAGCTCAAAATATTCACAAATCCTTTCGTCTAAGAAAATAAATTTGCAGAATATTTTACACTAGACCGCAAAATTAAAAGCTAACGAAAAATAGCCCGCTTGATCTTCAAAAACGTGTAAATTAAGATATACCTGATTATTTCTGCAAGCGGGTTAGTCCATAAAAGTTTACGAAAAGTTGATACGCATACTCTGGTCAAGTATTGTTTGTATGAGTGTGCGGGTATTGAAGATTTCGAAGCTGCTTGAAAGAGAATATTTATCATATCATCAGCAGATTTATTCTCGCCCCATGCACTTTTGAGATAATATTTCCAATAAAGTTTTTGTGAAGGAAGTCCGCTTAGAGACCATATTCTATGCGCAATATTCTTTGTAGGAGTATGTATTATGCTGTTATTCAACATATTTTCCTCGCGTGGATTTGAGTTATTGAATTTAGGATTGATTAATTTTATTGAACCATGAAATAAATTATTGATTATGTCCTGATCACTGAATCTCATAAGGTAAATATGTTCATCTACCCAAGCCATAGAGTTCCAGAATAAATTGCCTCGTTCACGAATTTTATCCAGGTTCATCAACATAACACCGGCATTTATAAAAGTCTTGCAGCTGCTTCCGTTGAGTTTGTCGCGTACAGCTTCAGATAAAAACTCAAAGTCCTTGCAATGAACACCTGCCATACAGTAACTATTTATATCAATATCCCACATTTCTTTTATATCCAGATTAACGACTATATCGCAGTCAAGATATATAATTTTGCTTACATCATTTAAGACTTCAGGGATGAATAGTCTATATAGTGAACCAATTGTGCATTTTCTTCTTGCTAATTCAACTGCCGTCTGACTGAAATTCTTTTTTCGTTCACTGACATCCACAAAGTCAATCCCTTGTGAATATTTCTCGGCAGTTCTGATAAATTTCTTGCGATTTTCTTCGGTAAGCGTATCATCATGTAAAAGGTGTATAATTACTTTACTTTTCGTGTTCTCGAAAATTGAAGTCATTACGACTCCAGCATGCTGTGAATAAGTTCCTGATGGATCATATACAAGATGAGCTATGTGAATTATTTCATCCGATAAATGGGCATGATAAGGCGTTGGGCGTTGGGCGTTGGGCGCATTGTAGCGTTATTTTCTGACATTGTCAATCAATTTCTCCTTTCGTGAATAATTATATCAAAACTTTTATGAGCGTAAATCGCATTCAATGACTGCGCAAAAAAAAAATTCCCCCCGCTAATCTCTAACAGGAGGAAATATATTAATTATTCTCATGAGAAAATGTGAGAAGCAATTTCTCTTCGTCTATTCAGGATTGTTATCTCCCAAAATAATGTCGCTTAAACAAGAATAAACTCACTGACAATAAAATTATTCCCATTCCAGAAACTTCACAGCCGCTTGAAGTTTTCCCGTCATCGCCGGAAGCAGCAGTAATTGATAAGCTCACTGGTTCTCCGTTCAAAACTGAGCTGTCATATTCACCTGCAAGATTATCGTTCAACATGTCATAGAGAAAAATTTTCCCGCCAATTATCGCCGCAAGAGCATTATTTCCCTCATCCCTGATCGTCTGAAGTTGTGAGCCCGTCTTGTTCTCCTGCAAAGGCGTAATATCCTGGCTCTCGTTGTCGTAATGATATAAATCGCAGGTGTAAACATCTCCTGAAAGTTCCTGAGTCGTGAAGTAAAAGCCGTGTCCATAATCCTGGCATAACGTCTTCACAGGTTCGTCCGAACTCACAAGCCGCACAAATTGGCCTCTGTCAAGAACATCTACTCCATTTGGATGAGCCGTAACAATTCTTCCATTGCTAAGCCATCCCATAAACGAAGCCGCGTAATCCGTCTCAACACGAACATAACCTTCTACATTTTCTTTAAGCTGACCGTCAAATCTCATAGCTACACTCTTATTAGGATTTACGTTCAAGAGAGCATATACGTGATAATAATCTGAAAGAATGTTTACTGTTTTAGGCGTTGAAGTGTCTCCAGATTCCGGCTCATAAGTGTAAATATGTCCCTGCTCAAAATCTTCTGTATTGAACTCGATAACTGAAGCATTCTCGCGTGAAGCCACGAATAATCCTCTGCCGTTGTATGAACTTAATGCAGATTGAACGTTATA
>CALGHA010000007.1 GCA_937915835.1 uncultured Fretibacterium sp.
TTCCCTGATATAATTTACACATCCCACATAACATGAATAAATAAATATTTAGACAGGAGGAATAATTGTGAGTAAATCTATTTCACGCCGAGATTTTCTCAAGTTCACGACAGCCGGCTCAATCGGTGCAGCAGTTACAGCAATGTTGAGCAAGCCCGGATTTTCCAGTGAAGCCAAGAAAATTTACACGCCAGGAACTTACTCGTCCAGTGCTCAAGGATTAATGAGTGAAGTCAAAGTTACGATGACATTCGACGAGACCAGCATACTTGACGTTGTAATTGACAGTTCAGGAGAAACACCGGAGATCGGAGGAGTTGCCGCCGAGAAACTTGCTGAACAACTGAAAAATGCTCAGGCTTCGGAGATTGATGGAGTTTCAGGAGCAACTGTTACGGGTAATGCTGTCAAGAAAGCCGCCGCTGATTGTATCGCTCAAGCAATGGGCCTCGCAGTCGATAATGACGCAAAAGAGCCGGAAGCTAGCCCCAATGATGACTGGTTAGGAAAAGAGCCGGAAATTTCAGCCGCTGACGTTTACGATGAAATCACCGCTGATGTCGTCGTCGTAGGCTTGGGATTGGCCGGAGTTTCAGCCGCTCGAAGTGCCGCAGAACTTGGAGCTTCAGTTGTCGGGATTGAGTGTTCAGCCGCACCGAATTGCCGCTCAGGAGAATTTGCCGTTATCAACAGTCCTACGTTAAATGCAAGATGGCCCGAAAGAGCTTTAACTCGTGAGGAAGTTGCAGAAATCGTTGACTCTCACGTGAACGAATCAGGCTACCGCGTCAAGCGTCCGATTACAGCGAAATGGGCAGATAATATTGGCACGGCGTTTGACTGGTGGATTGAGGCCGACAAACATTTATTCATTGCCGACGAGACAAGACAGCCTATTGAAGATGAGAATGCTGATGACTTCTTAGTGCCGATTTACAGACCTCTGCCGTCGTACAAAGATAAAGAAGGCAATGAACACGTCTACAACTGGAAAGAAGAACGCTTCCCTTGCTTCCCGACTTCGGTTGAGTTTCTTCCAAGTCAACAGAAAACTTTTATTGCCAACTGGGAAAAAGCATTATCAACCGGAAAAGTTAAAGGCTACTTCGGACATTTCGGCAAAAAGTTAATCATGAATGATGGCAAATGTTCAGGAGTTTACGCTCTCGACGACATGCCAGGTTCGCCAACAAAAGGAAAATATCTCAAAGTTAATGCTCTCAAAGGAGTAATTCTCTCAACCGGAGATTTCGGCTCAAACGACGCAGCAATGTATCACTTCGCTCCGGACATCATGAAAAGTCACAAGAACAACAGATTATTCACCTCATTCGACGTAAACGGAAAACGAACTAATCAGGGCGACGGTTTACGTTTAGGCGCATGGGCAGGAGCAAAAGTTGCAGGCTTCACAGCACCGATGATCCATCATATGGGAGGCGGCGCGGACCTCTCAGGCGTTGGAGTTATGGGCAATGCCGGCTTCCTGAATTTGGACATGGACGGAAAACGCTTCATGTGTGAAGATTTACCCGGTCAACAATTGGAAAATCAGATTGAGGCAGTGAGATTAATGCAGAGCTGGCAGATTTTCGACGCGAATTGGCCTGAACAAGTTACTCATATGCCGGCGGCTCATGGTGGAGCTTGCTACTTCGAGGATTACTCATCAATTGACGAAGCTCCCAAGAACAACAAAACTTATCGCAACTGGAAAAGCCCGTATCAACTTGAACAGGCAATAGCCGACGGACGATGCATTAAGGCTGATACCCTCGAAGAACTCGTCGCGAAAATTTATCCTAATGACACGAAAGCTCAGCAGACAGCATTAGCCTCAATCAAGCGTTACAACGAGTTAGCGGCTAAAGGTGTCGACGAAGATTTTAACAAAGTCCCGTCAAGATTAATGCCCGTTGACACTGCTCCGTTCTACGCTGATATGTTCTCGACAGCAATAATGCTCACGTGCATAGGCGGCCTCGAATCCGATGAAGACTGCCACACTTTTACGGAGATTACCGATGAATTGGGCCGTCAAGTCTGCGGAGAAATCATCAAGGGCCTTTACGTCGCTGGAAATATGCAGGGAGGACGCTTCGGACTTCAATATCCAATCGGCCTTAAAGGTGTAAGCCACGCAATGGCTATGTATTACGGTAAAGTCGCAGGCGAAAACGCCGTAAAGGGAATATAGCGTAAACACGAAAAAAGCGGCGTTCTTCATGTCCTAATTCGCCGCTCTTGTCTCTATTCACACTCAGCAATAAAACTTTTCATCTGATATAATATTCCTCACGAGGGAGCCCCAGATGAGGTACAGGGCTCGTCAATAAATGGGGAGCCGCCCTGTGGAATGGAGGGAAATGGCACATGCCGAAGAAAAAGGCTAACCACAAACCCAAAAGAAAACAGCGGCGTAAGTCTCCAACCAGGTATGACATATACGCCGCTGCAATCTTCTGGATCGTGAGAACCGTCTTTCTCATTGTAGATTGGTGGTTATCCCATTAAAATCGTAGGGAGAGCTCACAACGTTAGGGGCCGCTAACTCCCTCACTGCTACCCCTATTTTATCACATCAAACCTTATTCTTCATCTCGTTATACATCACAAATAATCTCGCTACAATCTCAAGCTCACTCAAATCTTCAGGCCAGCCGTAAGCCTCACATACCGCCGCATCATTCTCATTATGCGCCTTCCGCAAATCCAAAGGCATAACGTTATCATCATAGAGATCCGCATACGAACACTCAGGATGATTTGCACGCGCCTCAAGCACAGCCTCAGCACTACGCTCAATCTTCACACGAACTTTTTCGCTCGGACTAGGCCACACAAATGTATTATAGACC
>CALGHA010000008.1 GCA_937915835.1 uncultured Fretibacterium sp.
GCACAGAAATTCGCGAACGTGCTCGGGACGGAAAAGGTATAAGATTTCTTGTGCCTCACTTAGTCGAGATTTATATTGAGTCCAATAATTTATATAGAAGGTGATTAAATAATAATGCGAGCAGTCAGAATTTTATTCATGGTGTTCATGATAATAGCTTCAACGATGGGTGGAGCTTTTCTGAAATTTACGGAAGTCATGAATGATCCGAACCCGTTACCCACGCCCAAAGCCAATAATGAACTCGTCGCTCAGCCTCAAGAAAGTTCAACGACTTCTGGAGAAACTGAGCTTGTAATTGCCGAGAAAAGTGCTCAGCCGGAAAATAATTCTTCAAGGGGAAGTGTAAGTGTTCTTGTTGTCGGACTTGATAACGTTGAAGGAGGCTCACGAACTGACGCAATAGCTTTAGCAATTTTCGACGCTGAGAATGCCGCTTTAAGAATTGCTTCGGTCCCGAGAGATTCAAGAGTGTATATTCCCGGCAAAGGCTGGGACAAAATTAATCACGCTTATGTTTACGGCGGAATGAACTTGCTTCGTGAGACACTCGTGAATTTAACCGGAATTCCTGTAGATTATTTCGTGAAGGTGAATTACCGGAGCTTCCCAAGAATTGTTGACTTACTCGGCGGAGTTGATATTTACGTTGAGAAGAGATTATATTACACGGATTATTCGGGGAAATTATTTATCAACATTCCTAAGGGCCAACAGCATTTAGACGGCAAGACAGCGTTAGGCTACGTGAGGTTTAGACATGACCCGTTAGGTGATATTGGCCGAGTTCAGAGACAGCAGAAATTCATTAATCTAATGATGGACAAGCTGAAAACTCCTGCGATACTCCCGAAAATTCCGTCATTGTTAAGCGAAGTTATGGAGGCTGTTGATACGGATCTTGCGCCTCTTGAAGCGTTGAAGCTGTTGCAATTCGCTAATAATCTTTCTAAAGACAGAATTACAATGTTCATGGCTCCGGGAAAATCCGGCTTCAGTAAGAACGTAAGCTACTGGATACTCGACAATAAAGCGTTCTCGAAACAATTGACGGCCGAACTTCCTCCAGCAGATGACAATATTCTTGAGGCTGTCGAAGGATTTAACTTAGACCGTCCGGAAGGAGAGAATTACGCGGATTTTGACAGTGAGAAAATTGCGGAGTTACGCGACCAGATTATGAGCATAAGAATTCTTAACGGTGACGGCGAAAAGGGAATTGGTAAACGAGCGGCACAAATCTTCCAGAGAATTGGCATCGAAGTTCCTTACACCGGAAACGCGAGACATTATGACTATAAAGCAAGCAGTATAATTTATCCTCCGGACGGCGACGAAAGCGTAAAACAGGGAGCTATGGCGTTGGCTGAACTTTGCGGGATTAAGAATGAGAGATTAATTCAGCCGGATAAACGCGCGACATCTTTAACGCTGATAATTGGCCACGATAAGGAAGAATTATTCAGCAGACTTGAACCGTTGAACTCGTAAAGGAAAAGTTTTTATCCCTCTGCTTATGAGACGGCGGAGGGAGTTTATTACACTCTTTATTATTTACTTGTGAATATTTAAGCAGAAGAAAATATGCTTGATGAACATCTTGAGTTTATACTTGATACTTATATCTGAATTTCTATAGAACGTGCAGATGTATTTTCTGAAAACCAGATTAATTTTACGTATAACGCCAGGAGTAGGTTTTATCGGTCTTTGGTAAAAATTAGAGAAAGCATGTGCACAAAGTTTGCTGGCTATATTTCTCTTCATTCTTGGCGAAAGATTTTTTATCAGCATAATTCGCTCGTAGTCTTTTACTCCCCATGAACATCCTTTTGAAGTATACAAGCCTTTTACATTTCTCGTTACTCCAACTCCAGGATAAATTATGTAGCAGTAAAGACAGCAATTAAGCCATAAAATTTTTGCGTCCTTATTTGATGCTAATACTTCAAGAAGCCATTTCATGTCGAGAAATATCTTCATTTTTTCATCCATGTAAATATTCTCTGCAATTTTTCTGCGTACTGCTTTGTTCCATAAAAAACCGCCCCATTTCTCACGGTAGCCGCCTATATAGAGACATGCTTCTTCATTGTCAACATATACACTTTCAAACTCCCTATACTCCGGCCAATTTCCAGATTTAAGCTCATTGCAGTAATTGTAGACGAATATATCAACATCATTATGAAGCTCAATTGCTCGTGTCAAAACAGAAATTAACGAGGGAGAAACAATATCATCGGCATCACACCACATTATGAAATCTCCGGTGCATTGCTTAAGTCCGACATTGCGCGCATGGCTTTGGCCGAAATTTTGAGTGTGGGTTACGTGTATAAACGGGAATTTCTCGGCGTAGTTATCACAGATTTTTCCGCTTGAATCTTTCGAGCCGTCGTTGACAATAATAATCTCGTAATTTCTCAGATGGTAATTCTGATTTATGAGGCTGTCGAGAGTTCTAGCAACATACTTCTCACAGTTATATACAGGAATAATTATACTGAAAAGAGGACAATAATTAAGCTGTTCGCTGTTCGCTGTTCGCATTTTAGCGATTTCTTCGGTCATTGTCAATACTCCTTTTATGGATTTTGATGTATTTTAGCACACAGTGTTATAATCGCAAAAAACTTTTCAGGAGGCTAAAATTATGGCAGTAAATCTCAGAGGCAGAAATTTTCTCACATTAATGGACTTCACGCCCGACGAAATAGATTATTTGCTCACACTCGCAGCAGACTTGAAGGCAAAAAAACGTGCGGGCATTCGCGGAAATACTTTAGCCGGTAAAAATATCGCGTTAATCTTCGAGAAGTCATCAACACGAACTCGCTGTGCATTCACCGTAGCTTGCAACGACGAAGGAGCTTTCCCCGAATATTTGAATAAAAACGATATTCAGCTCGGAGCAAAGGAAGACGCAAAAGATACGGCACGAGTTTTAGGGCGAATGTTTGACGGAATCGAGTTCAGAGGATTTAAGCAGGAGACAGTTGAGACACTCGCGAAATATTCAGGCGTTCCCGTCTGGAATGGATTAACGGACATTGACCATCCTACACAGGTTTTAGCTGACTTCTTGACGCTTCGTGAAAATTTCGGGAAATTACGCGGCTTAAAACTCGTTTACTTGGGCGACGGACGTAACAACATGAGCAACGCTTTAATGATTGGCTGTGCAAAAATGGGAATTGATTACGTCGTGAGTTCACCGAAGGAGTTAGAGCCGGACAAAAATTTACTCGCTAAATGCCGTGAAATCGCTAAACACTCAACAATCACGATAATTAACGACCCGAAAGAAGCCGTAAAAGGAGCCGACGCAATTTATACTGACGTTTGGGTCTCAATGGGAGAAGAGGCGCTTAAAGAAGAACGTTATAGATTACTTGGAAATTGGCAGGTAAATTCTGAGATTATGAACTCGACGGGTAAAGAGACGACGATATTCTTGCATTGTCTTCCGGCTGTGAAAGGCTCAGAAGTTACGGAAGAAGTCTTCGAGAGTGAACGCTCAAAAGTCTTTGACGAGGCCGAAAACCGAATGCATACGATTAAAGCCGTTATGGTCGCAACGCTTGGAGCATGACACTTACAAGCCTTAATGCTCACGAAAAAGTCAACAAGTCCAGCGCAAGAATAGAATTTCGGGGAAAACTTGACAGCTTGAACGCGAGAATAATTTTGTTTCAGGCCAATTCCCAGAATAATAATTATATTGCTGATTTGGAAGAAGTCCGTGAAGTCGTAAGAAAATTGCAGAGGTGCGAGGCTTGCGATGAAGTTTTTGCTGAGCGTTTAACTTTGTGGGGACTTGACGAGGATAAAATTCATTCGCTCTCACATAATCCCGAAAAAGGACATATTCTCCCGCATTATGATATGAAGCGTGATGCGGCCGAGATAAATTTTTTGCGTACGTTTATTCGTGAAGTTGAGATTTGCGCGTGTAAAGCCTTTGATGATGACGACAAGCTCAGGATTATTCACGTTCTAAATCGCTTGAGCAGTGCATTATATATTCTTACATATAAATATTTGCCTGAGAATTACGACAAGATTATAAATTTTCGAGCGAAGAAATAAATGATAAACCCCAGATAAAACTGGGGCCTTGTTTTATGTCTCTATATCTCTGTTGTCTGTTCGATAACTGGAGCTCCTGAGATTAAAGGTGAGAATGTTCCTGCAAATTTCTGGAAATGTGCTGAAGCGTTATGTTCCTCGATAGCTTTTGCGTCCTTCCAGTTTTCAACGAAGAAAAACTTTGTCTTGTCCGTCAATCCCGTATAAAGATGATAACTGCTGTTGCCCTCTTCTTTACGAGATGCCTCGACACATTCCGTCGCCATTGCTTTGAACTCGTCAACACATTCCGGCTTCACTTGAAATGATGCGATTATCGTAATCATGATTTTTTCACCGCCTAACCAATATTTCTTCCTGCGTCGTAGCCCTCACGTGTTGCATGAGATACTTTACGTGCACGTACTGCGTCCCCTATAGCAACGTACTCAATACCGGCCTGGTCGAGTTCATTTTTCAGCTCCTCATTTGAACGATAGCCCGTCGCTACAACAACCGTATCAGCCGGAACACAAACTTTAACTCCCTCCGGCGTTTCATAGAGTACACCGTCATTCTTAATCTCAAGAACTTTAACGCTCGTATGAACATCAACTTTTCGTTTCTCGAGAGCTTCTTTCAGGTGCCAATTCACAGCAAGAGCAGCGTCTTTCGCGATCTCCGGCAGCATTTCAAGAACTGTAACTTTCCTCAAAAGCTGTGCAAGGAAATGTGCCGTCTCTGCTCCAACTTGACCGCCGCCAATTACTACGCAGTTTTTACCCGGCATAACTCTTCCTTCAAGAATTTCTTGCGCGTTCGTAACGATTGGGGATTCTTTACGGCCAGGAATTGGAGGTTCAGCAGGATGTGAGCCTGTAGCAACGATGACTTTATCGAAATTTCCAGCCTTGATTAATTCCGCAGTTGCCGGTGTATTGTAACGAATTTCAACGCCAAGTTTCTCGCATTGAACTCTTTGCCACACGAGGAAGTCCGTAATTTCGCCTTTTGTCGGAGGAATTGCCGCCGTGTAGAAATTTCCGCCGTTATGGTCGCTCTTCTCAAAAACTGTAACTTTATGTCCTGCTCGTGCTGCTGCAATTGCCGCGTAAAGTCCTGCCGGGCCTGCACCTGCAATCGCAACCTTTTTAGGATTGTCACTAACAGGAATATCGCCCTCGTATTCATGTCCGAGTTCAGGGTTTAACACGCAAGTGAACGGATTATCTGTAAACAAAACTCCTTCACAGCCGTCATCACAGCCGATACAACGGCGAATGTCTTCAAAGCGTCCTTCTTTAGCTTTATTCGGCATACCAGGATCACAGAGTGAAGCACGTCCCATTGCTACAAAATCGGCCTTACCTGAAGCAAGAATTTCATCGGCTAAAAATGGGTCATTAATTCTTGAGACCGTAACGACAGGAATTTTCACAACTTCTTTTACCTGCTTGGCCCAATCTGAGAACCAACCGTGAGCACTGTAACTTGAAGCAATATTGAGGTCAACTGACAAGTAATTTCCGACTGATACGTGGATCATATCAAGTCCCTCATTTTCCATCATGATAGCAATTGCTTTGCTGTCCTCAATGGTTAAGCCGCCTTCAACGAACTCATCAGCAGAAATTCTCATGTCGATTATGAAATCTTCGCCGCATTTTTTCTTTACGTCTTGAATGATTTCCCGCGCAAAACGTGTCCTGTTCCAGAAATTTCCGCCGTACTCGTCAAGCCTCTTGTTGGAATATGGCGAGAAAAACTGTGTGATTAAATATCCGTGAGCTCCATGAATTTCAACTCCGTCAAAGCCGCACTTCTTCGCACGCAGAGCAGCATCACCATACTTTGAGACCATATCTTTTACTTCTGCTGTAGTAAACGGAATAGGAATTTCATCGCCGAACGGGCAGAGTATAGCGCTTGATGAACGTGTATGACATCCTTCGGGAATTGCGCTCTTGTGTGTCTGACGTCCGCAGTGATAAATCTGTGCAAAAATTGTCGCGCCGTATTTGTGAACTCTCTTCGGAAGCTCACTGTGGCTCTCAATTTGTCCATCATTCCATAAGCCGGCAGTACAGCTGAAGCCGTGTCCTTCAGGAGCAACGTTATAGTCCTCTGTGATGATTAATCCCCAGCCGCCTTTTGCTTTTGCCTCGTGATAAGCTATGTAACGTTCTGTAGCTGTTCCGTCTTTATTGCAGTAATTACATACCATTGCAGGAACGGTAAAACGATTCTTTATCGTGTGGCCTTTAATCGTAATCGGACTGAACACATGATCAAACATTTCATGACCTCCTTATGTTATAAATTAAGTTTTGGGATTTATGCTAATCTTATTTGCTAAAATATATTTTGTCGATTGTAACTTCTTGCCTATTTATCACACACATTCCTCGTTAAACAGGCAATTCTAAATTATATTTATTCAAAATCTTGCATTATGAACGGGGGAGTTGAAGTGTATTCCAGAAATTATGAGAGACCTGAAGCAGAGTTTCATTTTGGGAAGCCTTATGTGAGGACGCTGAACTACATACGTGCTGAGAATAATTCGCGCTGGTCATTTCATATGCATTCTCACAGTGATACGCTTGAAATAGCTTATGTACTTTCTGGCAAGGGAGCTATATATTGCAACGGACGCTTTTTTGCATTAACTGAAGGCGATATTGTCGTCAAAAATCCTATGGTCAGTCATGCTGAAAGTTCAGACAGCCTTGAGCCAATCGAGCAAATTTGTCTGAGCATAGATGATTTGAAGTTTGAGGACGGTGAAAATAACGTGTTCCCAATGGTTGGACTTTCGCCGATAATAAAGTCAGGCTGTAAAAGAAAACTGCTGGATTCACTTTTCAGGGACATAATCGAACAGACCGTTGATATTAATTCTCCCGACATGGAATATACTAATGCCCTGTTGAAAATGATACTCACAGTAATATTACGTCAAACAAGACAGCTCATTATCGAACGCAAGCATATTGAATGCGGTGAATTGATGCATGAAGTCCGCAAGTATATCGAGACGCACTACATGGAAAATTTATCGCTAGAAAATATTGCTAACACTTTTCATATCAGCGTTTATTATCTTGCCCGGCAGTTCAAGAAGTACACAGGCTTTACACTGAACACGTATATTCTGAGCTGCAAAATAGGTGAAGCACAGAGAAGATTAATCTTTACGGATGATTCGATCAGCGAGATTGCTCAAGGAAGCGGGTATTCCAATCTCTCGTATTTTTACGCAACGTTCAAGAAAAAAGTCGGCTGTACTCCGAAAGCCTATAAAAATATTTACAAGCTATCAGCAAAATAACTAGCTAAAATTTATTCCATAGAGGGGAGTTTGTAAGAAGTGAAAAAGTTGCTGCTTACTTTCGTTATTGTTTTATTATCGGTTCAGGCTGCTTTTGCTGTTTCAGACAGTCTGTTTCAGGTTTCCCTTCTTCAATCCATGCTTCAGGGAGATTATGACGGTTTCATAACTGTGAAGGATCTCAAGCAATACGGTGATACCGGCATAGGAACATTTCACGGTGTCAACGGCGAGATGATATTTCTTGACGGCACAGTCTACAGGGCATTATGGGACGGCAGTATAGAAATTGTTGGTGACGATGAAGTTATACCGTTCTCGAATGTTACGTTCTTTGACGCTGATATTGAGGTCGCTAATGTCAGTGCTCCGACGCTTGAAGACTTGAAGGTAATATTGAACTCTGTTGCTGCCTCAAACGGTCAAAATCAATTTTACGTTGCTAAACTTAAGGGGAGTTTTCCGTTAATGTTCGTTCGCAGTGAACTTCAGCAGAAGAAGCCGTATATTCCTCTTGCAGAAGCTATGAAGACGGATCAACGAGAGTTCACATACAATGACGTAACCGGAACTGTTATTGCGCTTTATTGTCCCAGCTATATGAGCAGCTTGAATACTCCGGGCTGGCATCTGCACTTCCTTTCGGATGACGGACAAAAGGGCGGTCATATTCTGGAGATGTCGATCGGCGAGGCTTCTCTTGCGATGGATATAATCAGCGAGTTCGCTCTTATTGTGCCTAATAGAGACAGTTTCAACGAAAAGAATTTGGGTATTGATATGCGTGAAGAGATACGGCAGGTTGAAGTCAAGTAATCTTGCGTGTAAATTCGACTCCTCCGATTAACGGGGGAGCTTACTTTTTTACTTCAAGATGAATTTTTCCCCTGTCATTAATGCCCTTTTATAGTCGCTAAGATTTGCATGCTGTAAAGTCATTCCACTTGTTTCGGCAAAATTCTTTATCGTTAATACGGTTTCTTCATAGCCTTCACCTGTTTTAGCGTCAAAAGTAAATCCCCTTAAAAACGCCCGGAACTTTTCGCGCTGTCTTTGCTCACATGATAATAAAAACTCGTTCATGTTTTTGCGGTAATCTTCCATGAGCTTGACAGATTGTTTCAGCAATTCGGCGGCTCTGTTATGCTGTTCAGCGTTTAGCTTGGCATTGTTGATAATTTCTCGAGCTGACATAACAACTTGACTTGCGACCATGTAAACGACAACAGGAAGACAGGGATTTACGGACTTTAATGCGATGTCAAATCCCTTCATGGCGAAAATTGCAGTCGTCGATTTTATCGTTGTATCAGTCAATTCGTCCTGAAGCTGTGATGCGTTTATCTCACATTTGACGTAAGAATACACAGCCGCGCCACCGTCAATTAATCCTCCGGCTAATGCTGTTGATGCTGTTGAGTCCGAGATGACAGGAATATTATTAGCGCTTCCGGCAATTCGTATTCCCGCGCTTAATGCCCCGACACTTCCGCCCCTCACTCCGCTTTTAGCCGCGTCAATGCCAATATCTTTAATAGCCTCGTCTAATTCCTTCTCATTGTTGAAAGCGGCGCAAATATTCTGAACTCCCGAGACAATTCCGCCGACAGCCGCACCGTAAGCAGCTCCGTATCCTGTTGTCGTGCTTAATTCTTGTCCGTACTGCCTGTATTTGATTTTCCTAGCGTATTTTTTGACGGCTTCTTGTGAGATTTTCCCGTCATCTCCGCAGAATGAATATATTTCTTGTGAACTCGTTCCGCCGGAGCTAATTCCTGTTAATGGGTCAGTGAGACCGTCGTAAAGATTTCTTACAGCGTCATCATAAACAGCTCGTGAGATTTCGCCGTTGCTGAACATTTTTTCGAGCTCTTCACGAATTAACGGGACTTTATCAGACGGAGCAATTCTCTGCATTCCTGAATATTTGGGATTTGTGAAGTTGACGGCAGATTTATGAGGAGAATTATTGAATTTCGCCTGGCCTCTTCCGGTTATTCTGCCATTCTGAGAAAATCTGAAGTCATCAGGAGCATGGGGTTCGTCAATATCGGTCAACGGTGTTTTGTCGAAAATTGATCCTGTCTCGTTGGCAAGATTAGTTTGCAATTTCGCGGCTTCAATATACTCAAAGAGATTGCCTTTTGCTTGTTCAAAATCGACATTCTTTAAGCGTTCGGCCTTGTCTAGCAATAATCCCGTGCTTCTGATTGCCTCGTCTGTTCCTGTCTGGACGTTATGAGCTTTGAAACTCGCTAAGAAATCTCCGAGCCTCTCGAAAATTCCGCGCTTCTTCTTTGTCATTGTTCGTTACCTCTTTGTGAGACAGAGAATAACACATGCTATAAGACCGAGTCCGAACGCAGTAGAATAATCTCCATGATATAAAGAATAAATACAACCGACAGTAAACCAAAAGATAAATACAGAGCTGAAAGTACTTCTGCCTTTTTCTTCGTTCACTTCCTTGCCGGCAGTGCTTGCTGTTTTTGGTCTAGCTGCCCCTGTAAGCGCGTAAAACTTATCTATTGTTGCATTGCTAATCTCATTCCCCGAAACGTAAGCATTATTAAACTCGTTCGTAATTTCCCTTGATGCTTCGAGGACATTTGCGGCTTTCGGCTCAATCTCGATTTCCTTCTTGAATATGCCTTTTTCCTTCAGCAACGGAGTTTTAAGAATGTTGAAGAGTATTTGCGTCATCAGCCATGTGATATATAAAGTTTTGTCTTCCTGCTTCGTTAAGTCATTCGCTGAAGCGTTCGGTATTCTCTTGAGCCTATCAACAATTTTTCCCATTTCATTGAGAAGCCCGTCATAAATTCCCCTGAAATTTCCCAAGAAATTAATATAATCGTCCGCAATAGTCTCAACATGATAGTAAAAGTCCCGGACCGTATTCATCTTCTCAGCCGCTAATTTCGCCTCTTGATAAATCTTCTTCGCTTCGGCTAAACGTTCCTGAGCTTTAGCGTTAAAGATTGAGTCAGCCACTAACAGGACAGGAGCAAGAACAATTCCCCCGAGTACGAGAGTTCCTCCGGCAATTCCCGCACATCCTGCCGCTAATGAACCTCCGCCGAACCACGCAAGAGTTGCACTTTTCGCCGCAGCCCCTGACAATGCCGCAATCGCCGTCCCAGTCAAAGCAGTCCCGAGTGTCGCAACTGCACCATACGCAGCAACTCCGGCCAATGCTCCAGCACTTAACGAAGCTACACCGCCTTGAAGTATTTCTGTAGCGTTAGTTGAAACTTTTTGCAGCTCTTTCACGTTAAAGTCAATTTTAACAGGAGCTTTCATTAATCCCTGTCCCGTAATTTTCAAGTCAATTTGAGTGTCAGTAAAAAACTTGTGAAGCTCAACGAATTTCCCTATACATTCCGAAGAAATTTTCAGCTTAACTTCTCCGAGATTTTCAAGACTTCGTGTCGCGCGCTCGTGTGCCCGTTCCATTTTACGTTTAGCGTTGTCAATTTTATCTTGAGCATTCGCCAGCGTCTGTTTAGCCTCTTTGTTAGTCTTGTAAGTGTCAATAATCGGAATATGCAAGTTCAAATCCTCCATTTTTACTGTGAATAAGTAATTTGCATAATATCATTATTGGGGGGGGGGTATGTCAATGAGTAATAATGCCTTAATACTTGACTTTAAGGATTAACCGTGTAAAATCTTCACAATTTATTTTTCATACTTTGAAGGTGTGCTAATGAGCTTAACAAAATTTTTAGCGAGAATATTTTTGCGTGCTCAAGACAACAACGATAAAATTAATTCACTCCAGACGAAACGAAAGGATATAAGTATCATGGCTAACAACAAATACAAGTTCGAGACTTTACAGCTTCATGTTGGACAAGAGAACGCTGACCCAACAACTGACGCACGGGCAGTACCAATTTACGCGACAACTTCATACGTATTCCAGGATTCAGCGACTGCGGCAGGAAGATTTGCTTTGACAACACCAGGAAATATTTATACACGCTTGATGAACCCGACTAATGACGTTTTCGAGAAGAGAATTGCGGCACTCGAGAGCGGAGCTGCGGCTTTGTCTGCGGCATCAGGTTCGGCGGCAATAACTTACGCTGTACAGAATATCGCACCTGCTGGTTCTCATATTGTCTCATCAACAAATCTTTATGGCGGAACGTTTAATCTTTTCGCTAACACTTTACCCGAACAAGGAGTTACGGCAAGTTTCGTTGATCCGTCGGAGCCGGCCAATTTTGAGAAAGCCATTAAGCCCAACACGAAATTATTATATGCTGAAACGCTCGGCAATCCCAATTCTGACGTAATCGACATCGAGGCAATCGCTAAAATTGCTCACAAGCATGGCATCCCGTTAATCGTCGACAATACTTTTGCAACACCGTATTTACTCAGACCGATTGAATATGGAGCTGATATCGTCGTTCATTCAGCTACAAAATTTATTGGCGGTCATGGTTCAGTAATGGGCGGAGTTGTTGTTGACGGCGGCAATTTTGACTGGGCACAAAACGATAAATTTCCCGGACTTTCAAAGCCTAATCCGTCGTATCACGGTGTAATCTTCACTCAAGCTGTCGGAAATCTCGCGTATATCATCAAGCTCCGCACAACTTTAATGAGAGATCAAGGAGCATGCTTATCACCGTTCAATTCGTTCTTGCTAATTCAGGGCCTTGAAACTTTATCACTCAGGGTTGAACGTCATGTTGAGAACGCATTAAAAGTTGTCGAGTTCCTGAAAAATCACCCGAAAGTTGAACGCGTAAATCATCCGTCACTTGAAACCGGCAAGCAAAAAGAGTTATACGATAAATATTACCCGAATGGTGCGGCTTCAATTTTCACGTTTGACATTAAGGGAACAGCTGAGACCGCGAAGAAATTCACAGAGAGCCTTGAATTATTCTCATTGCTTGCGAACGTTGCCGACGTAAAATCTCTCGTAATTCATCCGGCTTCAACAACTCACAGCCAGCTTGACGAGAAGGAATTATTAGCCGGTGGAATTCGTCCGACGACAATTAGGCTTTCAATCGGGACAGAACATATTGATGATATTATCGCGGACTTGGCTCATGGCTTCGAGGCTGTGAAGTAAATGCTAATCTCAACACGAGGAAGATACGCTTTAAGATTTCTTGTTGACTTGGCAGAAAATCAAGCAGACGAAGGATTTATCACAACTCAGGAGCTCGCCGAACGTCAGCAGGTCTCTCATAAATATGCTGAACGTTTAATGGCTGTGTTGTCGCGAAAAAAATTTGTCCATACTCAGCACGGTAAAGGTGGAGGCTACAGACTTGACCGTAAGCCAGAAGATTATAGAGTGAGTGAAATTCTTGAAGCAATGAGTGAAGAACTTGTTCCGGTTGAGTGTCTGAAGTGTGAAACTAACAGATGTCCCAGAGCTGAAAATTGCAGAACTCTTCCGATGTGGGAAAAACTCGGCGGGATTATTCAGAACTTCTTTGACGGAATAACTCTTGCGGACTTGATGAAATAGAGTAAAATAATTACGCTCCTTCGTGAGAAATTTGCGGAGGAGTATTTTTTATGCTTGACATCCCCCCCCCCATTACGTGTTATTATGTACCCATCACAAAATTTTCAACATGAGGCAATAAATGGATATAGGCGGCTTAATATTAATGTACCTGTTTTTTGTCTTTCTTGTCAAGACACAGTTAGGCTTTTCGTGGGGCCAATCGTTAATAGGCGTTTTAGTTGCGTTTATTGCAATCGGCTTAGGCTTATGGTAACGGAGAAATTATTACGAAGGAGGAATTTATTATGGCATTCTACAAAAATCCTGAAGAAATGTTCAGCGCAAGAGCAGAGAAATATCGAAGTTCCGAAAATTCTCACTGGGCAGAAGCGAAAAATGGCGGAGACGGAGCGAATTATCATTATGCCCGCGAAGATTACGATGAAGCGGAACGTAACGAAACACAAGCCCGAAATTCACGCGGTAAAAGCTGGTAAGGAGACTTAATCATGGGAATTTTAGGCGAGATTGCTAAAGGCGTCGCTGAAGAGCTTATGCCTAACACCGCAAAAATAGTTCAGGAAGTCTCAAAACAGGTTAATTCAGGCAAGAAAGACAATAAAGAAGACGAAAGGAGAAAATAATTATGGGATTTTGGAGTGAACTCGGCAAGGCAGCAGCTTCCGGCATACTCAGCGAGATGGAGAGTACTGCGAAGAAAGCATCAAGGATGACGAATGACCCGGAGAAAGCAGCTAATCATCTTAAGACGGCTGAATCTGCGAGAAAACTTCGTGAAGCGTATTTTGACGATTAAGGAGAAAAAATTATCATGGGATTTCTTGACGACATCGGAAATTTTATGAAGTCTCAGGAGGAAAGCATTTTACGGAATAAATACCGTGTTCGGACACCTTCTGATGCTGTTTATGCGGCTGATAGAATTATTTACGGCCGTGAAAGCGAAGGTATAAAAGTCTCAAATCTTCGTCCGCTTATTGCTTGGCTGAACAGGCTTGCAGGTCAGGGCGAGGATGAAGCAGAAGAGGCGCTCAGGGATATTCAAAGAGTTCATCGTAATTTTCTCAATGAGCATGATATCGATGTAGAACTGTAAAAAAAAATATTGCTCCTCTGTGTAAATCGGGGGAGTAATTGTTTCATGTTCGGCCAGACCGCAATCAACGCTCCTAAGGAAATTTCAACGTCAGCAAGATTGCAATTATAATCAATAAATATCATCGGTATCCAGTCAATTACATAGCCTAAAAATATTCGCTCAAGCAAATTTGACAAAGCTCCGCCCGTCATAATAGCCAGTCCAAGACGCGTAAACTTATTCATATTCAGGAAAATACACGCAAAAATTATTATCACGCAAGCAATGCCGGAAAAAATTAAAGCAAGTCCCGGATTGCCGCGTAAAATATCAAGAGCAACTCCGGGATTATAGCTCAACGTGATAAAATCTCTGAATAAATAACGCGAAACATGCTCAATCAGAATGCAAGCAAGAATTATTATTACAGGCAAAATTTTCTTATCCCCTCAGCAATCCCGTCCTCGTCGCAATCAGACGTAACATAATCAGCAACAGCCTTTAACTCCTCGCAAGCATTCCCCATAGCTACACCAATTCCCGCAGCTTTAAGCATGTAAGTATCGTTCAAGCCGTCTCCGAATGACATTGTCGCGCTCATGGGAATTTTCAGGTAATCAGCAATAAATTTCAGAGCGTCGCCCTTGTTCGCATGAATATCATTAATCTCAATATTATTCGGAACTGACGACGAGAAAATATTATTTGGGAATACAACGGGTAATGCCTCTAATAATTTTGCTCGCAACTCCATATTCTTGAAGAACGGCTGTATTTTCTGGATACCGTGATTTTTCTCGCGCAAAGTCTCGTGAAGATCTTCAACAGGATGACGAAAATCCGTTAATGCCTTCATCTGCCATGCTCCAATCGCAAAATCTGCTCGGCGTTCGTAATGTTCTCTCTGCATCCAGCCGAAACCGTCGATTACACAGTCATAAATACAATCCTGCTCGTCAAGAACTCGTGTGATTAATTCCGCACGCTCTAAAGGTATCTCGAATTTCGCAAGTGATTTATTCTCACGAACGTCAAAAATTTCTGCGCCGTTTACAGTGATTGCATAATGAATAAATTTCAGGCTCTTCACGTTCTCCGGAACAGCTTCCCAAAATCGCCCTGTCGCCGGAACAAGCTCAACTCCCATATTCGCGGCCTCGTTAAGGGCTTCAACCGTCGCAGGAGTTATTTCCTTTTTGCGATTAAATAATGTATCGTCAAGGTCAAACGTAATTAACTTTACATTTCCCATTCTTGATAGCCCTCAGTTAATCTCTCGTCAAAAAGTTTCATAGTTCGTTCAAACGGCTCCGAACTCGTCAAGTCAACTCCTGCCCTGCGTAAAATATTCAGGCTGTAATCACTTCCGCCGCTCTGCAAGAACTTCAAATATCTATCGACTGCTCCGTCCTCGTGATTGAGAATTGCCGACGAAAACGCACAAGCCGCCGTGAAGCCCGTAACATATTTATACACGTAGAAGGCTGAATAGAAATGAGGTATCCTTGCCCATTCCGCACAAAGTTCAGCGTCAATCTTCATGTCAGGGCCGTAACACTCAGCGTTTAATTTTTCCCATAATTTGCATATGTAATCCGGCGTTAAAATTCCTCCGTTTTCGGCGTAAGTGTGAGTTTCACGCTCAAAATCTGCGAACATTGCCTGTCTGAAGAAAGTTGTGCGCACCATGTCATAATAATAGTTCAACAGCCATTTCTTATTGTCAGAATGCTTTAACATGTACTCAAGCAATAATGCTTCATTCGTCGTCGATGCAACTTCGGCGAGCAAAATTGTGTAATCGGCGTAAACTTGCGGCTGATTTTCCCGAGAATAATAGCTGTGTAAACTATGTCCCATCTCATGAACGAGCGTAAAAACGTCGCGCAATGTTCCGTTATAGTTCAGCAAGACATAAGGATTAGTTCCGTAACTTCCCCATGAGTAAGCCCCTTTGCGTTTGCCTTTGTTCTCGTAAATGTCGATCCAGCGTGAATTTATTCCCTTCTTGAAATTGTTCACGTAATCTTCTCCCAATGGAGCAAGTGCCTTCACAGCGAGTTCAACAGCGTCCTCAAAGCTAGTTTCATCTTTGGGCTCGTCGGAAATCGGGACGTTTAAGTCGTAATAATGAAACTCATCCAAGCCAAGAACTTTTTTGCGTAACGAGACTAATTTATGCATTAATCTTGATGAATAATTTCTTGCTGTATCGACGACGTGATTATAGACATCTTCAGGGACATTTTCGCCGAATAATGCCATGTCCAAGCTGGAATTATATTTGCGGGTTCTAGCGTAAAAAATATCGCCTTTAACCGAACCGGAATATAACGCGGCTATTGCATTCTTGAATTTCGCGTAAGTCCCGTAAATCCCAATGAAAGCATTTTTGCGAACTTCACGATTTAAGCTCCGGCTGAACTTGTACCAGCGTTCTTCTGTTAATTCCGTAAGATTTCCTTCTTCGTCCTGAATATCCGGAAATTTCATGTCAGCGTCAGTTAATAACGTAAAAGCATTCTCCGGAACGGCTTTCATCTCTCCGGCTTGAGCTAATAAAATCTCCTGTTCATGAGGCAAAATATGTTCACGTTCACGCAGAAGTTTACGGAAGAAAAATTCATAACGCGTTAATTCATGCTCGGTCTTAATGCAATTGTTAATATAATCCTGAGGAAGCGCAAGAATTTCCGGCTCAAAGAACGCTACAGCCGCCGAATATTTCACAAGCAAACTTTCAGCAAGCCCGGCCAATTCCATAGGTTTAGTCTCGCGCAAATCTTCATGGCTTTTCATGTTCGCGTAAATGTATAATTTATTAAGCTCAAGTGAGACTGCCTCATCAAGTTTTATGAAATCAAGCAAAGTTTTAGAGCCTTCACCGAGTTTTCCTGAATAACTCTTTAATCTCTCGATATTGGCCGTAACCTCATCAAAATTTTTCTGCCAGTCTTCAAATGATGAATATATTGCTTCGAGATCCCATTTAGAATTTTCGGGAATGTCTTTTCTCTCTGGTACTTCGTTAGATTTAGTCATGTGAAAATTTTTAATCTCCTGTGTAAATTTCTGGTTGTATATCATA
This sequence comes from uncultured Fretibacterium sp., assembly GCA_937915835.1. GTDB lineage: Bacteria > Synergistota > Synergistia > Synergistales > Aminobacteriaceae > JAFUXM01. The sequence continues at coordinate 17,075 of CALGHA010000008.1, forward strand.
AATTAAGAATTAGTGCAAGTTTGGAAAGTTAAAATTAATGAAAGTTTATAATTATCGCGTCAATTTCCCATTCAAGCTCTGAGATATTCCCGCCGTTATTAATAACAAAATCGCTCATGGAAATTTTCTCACTTTGAGGCAATAACATTTTCTCCCTCCTCCTCAACTCTTCAATGCTCCAGCCTCGTGAAACTCTACAGCGTTCAGCCCTAACGTCAAAATTGGCCGTAACATAAACGACAAAATTTATCCAGTCAAAAGAACTTCCAGCCTCGAATAATAACGGGATTTCTAAAACGATATTTTTATTTTCTCGTGATTGCCGCTCAAGTTCTGCCATAACGATGGGATGAAGCATAGAGTTGCAAAATTTATTCTCTGTCTCATCGTTGAAGATTATTTTTGCGATTTCTGGGATTAAGATTTTTCCGGAAGTGTCAAGAATTTTTTCGCCCCAGCGATTTACGGCTTGAGCTTTCACGTCATCACGAAGCCATAAACTTTTAGCGACGACGTCAGCGTCAAGACGTTCACAGCCTAATTTTTCAGCGAGGATTTTCGAGACAGTAGACTTACCTGCCCCGATATCCCCTGTAACCGCGATTACCGCCATAATTATTTTTTCTCCAGAAATAATTTTGTCCTCCTGAAGTCCTAGCTCGATGTGAAGTTCCTCTGTCGTCAGTCTTCTTGCATTCATCAGGGACTTCAAACAGGAAGCGCGACAATTCATTTTCCTTGATATCGCCGTAAAGTCTTCGTGAACGTGCCGCCGATAAATATAATCTCTCTTCGGCTCTGGTCATCCCGACGTAAAACACTCGGCGTTCTTCCTCTATCGTTTTGTCGTAATCCTCGTTATCTCTTCTGGGAGGACTTGGGAAAATTCCTTCTTCGAGGCCGACAATGAACACTACGGGAAATTCGAGACCTTTCGAGGCGTGCAATGTCATTAATCCGACAGCATCGCGGGCTTCTGCGTCTTGTGTGTCAGCGTCAGTGAACAATGCGGCTTCAGCGAGTGCGTCAACGAGATTTCCATCAGGGACAATTGATTTTAACTCCCTAACGTTTGAGAGCCTTTCATCGGAATTTTCAGGGTATTGCGAGATTAAATAGCCGACGTAATCCATTTCGCGCAAAATATAATCTATGATTACGTTTATGCCGGTTTCAGAGAGCCTCAATATTTCGCAGATGTGTTCAGCAAATTGTTTCATGGACTCTCCGGCTTTACCCTTGACTTTCCAATTTCCAGCAGCCGCGAACTCCCAAAATTTTAATGAGCTGTCAAAAAGTTCTTCAGGTTGCTCCTTGAGCCATTCATCCCATAATCCCAAAGTTTTCGGGCCAATTCCAGCTAAAATATATTTCGAGAGATTAGCGATTCTTTCAAGCGAAATCATATCAAACGGGTTCACTGCGAGCTTCAACATTGCTAACACGTCTTTGACTTCAGCACGCTCATAAAACGATAAGCCCCGAATAATCCTATATGGAATATTCTCCTCAAGAAAGCGTCTCTCATATAATCTGCTCATTGCGTTTTGACGATATAAAATTGCGATATTCCCGTAACTGTAATTATAAACTCTGTGAAGCCGGTCAATCTCCTGAACAAGAAAATCTGCCTCCTGAAAATCACTCTGAGCTAAAAGCGTGTAAATCTTCTCGCCTAATGATTTCATCGTGTGTAAATTCTTCTTGAGACGGGATCTATTGTTACGGATTAGAGCGTTCGAGGCCGCTAAAATATTTCCTGTTGACCTGTAATTTTCATCGAGAACTATTGTTTTTGCGCCCGGAAAATCATTCGTGAAGTTCAAGATTAATTCAACCTCAGCACCTCGCCAGCCGTAAATTGATTGATCCGGATCACCGACGACATTAACCGTGCAATTTTTTCCAGCGAGATATTTTATTAATAAATACTGAGCTTTATTCACGTCCTGATACTCGTCAACAAGAAGCCACTGAATTTTACTTTGCTCGTATTTTCGCGTAATCATGTCATTCTTCAGGATTTCCAGCGGCAAAATTATTAAATCGTCAAAGTCTACGGCGTTAAGCTCTCTAAGTCTCTGCCTGTATAACTTTGCGAGATCAAGAATTTGTTCATTCTGAGTATTCGGCTCATGAGGAATTGGCGACCATGCCATGTATTCGCGCGAGATAATGTCAAGAAGTTCCAGAACAGACGGCTTTGAAATATTCGCTTCGGTCATAATATCCTTCATTAAGCTCTTGCAGTCGTCTCTGTCAAAAACTGTAAATCCGTCACGGAGCTTAACAATTTCCCTAGCAGCTTTCATGTTCCTGAATAAAAATTTCACTCCGAAACTGTGAAAAGTCCCGGCAGAAATTCTCGCAGCTCTCTCACCAGGAATAAGCGCGTCAATCCTTGTCCGCATTTCTCCGGCCGCTTTGTTCGTGAAAGTTACGGCTAAGATATTCTGAGGCTGAGTGATATTTTCTGCTGTGAGCCAGGCTATTTTATGCGTCAAAACTCGGGTCTTCCCGCTTCCTGCTCCGGCAAGAACGAGTAAAGGCCCGTCAACGTATTCAACCGCTTCACGCTGACGTTCTGAGAGTTTGAGTAATATATTTTTTTCGTTTTCATTCATGATTAAGAAAATTGCTCTCTACTTCTAAGACTTCAATTGCCAGTTCAAGCCCAGATATTAAATGCACGTTCCGGCTTCCGCAATAAGGGCACATAAATTCGCTGTCTTCACGAGTTCCAGTTCGTCCGCAAGCAAAACATTTTATAGTTACGGGAATAATCATCACGGATAAAATTGCGCCTTCGGCTGGAGTATCTCGCGAGACGGCGGCAAAGATAAACGCCATTAACTCGGGATTAACTTTTCGCATGCCTCCGATTTTCAGCATAATTCTGCGGACTTTGCTCCAGCCTGATTCACGGCACAATCTCAGCACAGCATTATTTACGGAATTAGTGAGCGTAAATTCGTACATGCCTGATTATTTTTTCGTGTAAAGGAACGGTCCGGCTGACTCGAAACCGATTTTCTGATACCCGAATATTTGCTCAGTTGAACCGACAAGGAAATATCCGCCAGGAGCTAAAGCGTCGAAGAATTTGTGATAGAGCTTATCTTTTGTCTCAGCTGTGAAATAAATTACGACGTTGCGGCACAAGATAATATCATAATTCGCCCCAAATGGATCCTCGATCATGTTCATTCGTTTGAAGCTAACTCGGCGTTTAATATCAGCGTTGACTTCATACGTTGCTCCGGCATCTCTGGTCGTGAAATATTTCGCTAAATATTCTTTCGGAACGTTGAGAAGCTGAGTTTTCCTGTAAGTTGCCCTCTGAGCTAAAGCGATTGCTCCTGCGTCAACGTCAGCGGCTAAAACTGGGTTCATCGCGTCAATTCCACATACAGCAGATAATATTGCCAGTGAATAAGGCTCCTCACCAGTTGCACAACCTGCGCTCCAGAGTTTCAGGCGTTTACTTTTGCGTTTCTCGAATAATTCCGGAATAATTTTGTCGCGTAACTTCCACCATTGGGAATCATTCCTGAAAAATTCTGAAACGTTGATAGTCAAGTGGTCGAGAAATTCACGTAATCTTTTGTCGTCCTTGCTGATCATGTCATAATAATCATCGTAAGTCTTACAGCCCCAGCGGGACATTAACTCGTGAGTTCTTCGGTGAATTTGCTCTTTATACGAGTTCAAGTCGATGCCGATTAACTTTTTCAGCTTCATCTTGAAAGTTGTGTAACCTGGATTATTGTAGCTTCTTTCTTCCATTTTGATGAATATTCCTCCTGATTAGTCTTCAAGTACTTCTTTTTCCTTGATTTTATAGACTTCATCAATCTTCTTGATATATTTATCCGTGATGTCCTGAACGTCTTTCGTTAATTTCTTCAGGTCATCTTCCGTAATTTCCGAAGCCTTTTCCTGTTTCTTGAGGGCCTCGATTGCGTCGCGCCTGTAATTCCTGATTACGACTTTGGACTCTTCAGCTTTACGCGCTAATAATTTCGTCAGTTCAACACGTCTTGCTTTAGTCAATTCGGGTAAAGTCATCCGGATAACTGTTCCGTCGTTATGAGGTGTCATGCCGATATTGGCCGCGAGAATAGCTTTCTCCATAGCCTTGAGACATGATTTATCGAACGGGGCAATCTGGATTACTCGGCTTTCAGGAATTGTGATATTAGCGAGCTGTTTAATGACCGTCGGATTTCCGTAATAATCAACTTTAATATCGCTGACAAGTCCAGGATGAGCACGGCCGGTTCTTATCGATAAAAATTCGTTCTGCAAAAACGCAATAGCCTTGTCCATATTTTCACGTAATGCTGCAAGTTCATCTTTCGGCATGATTTTAGCCTGCTGCCAATTTGTTAGATTTTGAACACAGCTTGAGATGACAGCAGGTTACGCCTCCTTTAATAATTTCACAAGCTGTTATTCATAAATTTCGTTAAGCTCTCACGATTGTTCCGGTTTTAACGCCCTCAATAATATTTTTCGCCCAGTCTTTATCCTGAATGCTGATTACCCAGACTGGAATTTTATTCTCACGGCATATAGCGAAAGCCGCAGTGTCCATGACCTCGATATTTCGTGAAATTGCTTCGCTGTAAGTCAATTCGGGTAAAAACTCAGCGTCAGGAAATTTTGCAGGATCCTTCGTGTAAATTCCGTTTACCTTAGTTCCCTTAACGACACAATCAAGCCCCAACTCCGAAGCTCGTAATGCGGCGGCCGTATCAGTCGAGAAAAAGGGATGTCCTGTTCCTGCGCCAAATATAACGACATTTCCCGAAGCTAACAAACTTTTTGCGCGTTCACGATTATACAACTCAGCAATCGGCGGCATTCCAACAGCTGAGAGAACTTGAGCGGGAACGTTGAGAGTTTCGAGCGAGAATTTCAGGGCTAAAGAGTTCATGACAGTTCCGAGCATTCCGATTGAGTCAAGACCTGCGCGGTCAATCCCGTAATCGAGAGCGTCACGGCCCCTGAGCATATTTCCTCCGCCGATGACGATAGATAACTCAATCCCAGCGTTGCGAATTTCGGCCAATTTCTGAGCAAAATCATTTACGGTTTTGAAGTCGATACCTGATTTCTTCTCACCAGCTAAGACTTCTCCTGAGAGTTTCAATAATATACGTTTGAAATTAGACATGATAACTTAATCTATAAAAATTCCCCAGCGCAAAAAACACACTGGGGCTAAAAATTCTCTTTTACTCACCAATTCCAAAGCGGGCAAAACGTTTCACTCTAATCTTCGTGCCTAACTTTTTACCGGCTTCAGCAACGACATCTTTAATCTTCTTGTCGGAATCGCGAATATATTCCTGTTCAAGAAGGCAAGTTGTCTCGTAATATTTTCTGAGTTTGCCGGGAATAATCTTGTCAACTTTATCCGCAGATTTTCCCTCGTCGATTAACTGCTGACGATACACAGTCTTTTCACGCTCAATAACGTCTTCAGGGATATCTTCAGGGATTAAATAAGCAGGAGCGGCGGCGGCAATCTGCATACAAATTTCGTGTCCAAGTTCAGCAAATTCATCTGACGCTAAAACTTTCTTGTCCTCAGCTTCAAGTTCAGCGAGAGCACCAACTTTGTAATTGCTGTGAATGTAGCAGAAGGCTTTACCGTCGGGAGCGTCAAAGCGGGCAAATCTCTTCAGCACAATATTTTCACCGAGTTTAGCGATGATCGCCGTAACGAGTTCATTAATCGTGCTTCCGGACTCATGAACGCTCTCAAGCAAGCCTGCAACGTCGTCGAATTTCCTTTTACCGGCCAAGTGAGCAGTAATCTTATTGCCCAAATCGTTGAACTCGTCAGTCTTCGCGACAAAGTCAGTCTCACTGTTAAGCTCAATCATAACGCCGAGCGTCCCGTCTGAATTAAGCGTGTAAAAAACTCTTCCGTCTGCGGCTGTACGTTCAGCTTTTTTCGCGGCCTTAGCTAAACCTTTTTCACGGAGATAATCAATAGCCTTCTCCATGTCGCCATTTGTTTCAGCGAGAGCCTTTTTGCAGTCCATCATTCCGGAGCCTGTGCGCTCGCGTAATTCCTTAACTTTTGCGGCTGTAATTTCTGCCATGATTTAACCCTCCATTGTCTCGTCGTCAATATTGCCTTCATATTCTTCATGGAGGCGTTCACGTTCAGCCATTAATTCCTCGTCGCTCATTACGTCAACAGCACCGAGATCCTGAACAGGAATAATCACGGCATCTTCACCTTGACGGCCTTCGATTACGGCGTTTGCCATTAAGCCGGTGATTAATTTTATTGCTCTGATTGCGTCGTCATTTCCAGGAATCGGGTAATCTATCATTTCGGGATCGCAATTCGTATCAACTATCGAGACAACAGGAATATGAAGTTTACGGGCTTCAGCGATTGCGTTCTCTTCACGTCGCGGGTCAATCAGGAAAATTGCGTCAGGTGTTGAGGTCATCGCGGCAATTCCGCCTAAATATTTCTCGAGTTTAAGCTGCTCTTTCTTAAGTGCGGCTGTTTCTTTCTTCGTGAACTCTTCCCAAGTTCCTTCTTCGTCGTATTTCCGGAGTTCAAGCATGCGTGAAATTCTGCGTCTAATCGTCGGGAAATTTGTCATAAGTCCGCCGAGCCAACGCTGATTAATATAGAATTGGCCGCATCGTGTTGCTTCGTCACGGATTGTTTCCTGAGCTTGCCTCTTAGTTCCAACGAACAGAACATGACCACCGGCTGCTGCTGTCTCACGAATGAAATCATACGCACGATCAAGACCCTTTACAGTCTTCTGAAGGTCAATAATGTAAACGCCGTTACGTTCGGTGAAAATATAGGGCTTCATTTTGGGGTTCCAGCGGCGAGTTTGATGTCCGAAGTGGACTCCGCATTCGAGCAACTGTTTCATACTAGCTACTGCCATAAAAAAATATTCCTCCTAATATAAAGGTTAAAAACTTGCGCTCACAGTTAATCATGAGAATAATCAACATGACACCTTTAATTAAACATGAGCGTGAAAATTATTAAAGCCTTGTAAGTATATCACAGCAAAAAAATTAGCCCCCTGAAAAATTCAGAGAGCCAATGAGAAAATTCTATAAATCCATAATGTTAATACTTGCTATATCATATCGATCTAATTCTCTATTCCAATGGCCAAGTTCTATTTCCTTTATATTCGGATCGTTAGGAGCATCGATACTTAAAGGGAGGTTGACATCATAATTTTCTGTAAAATTGTATTTGCTGCGAAGTACGTATGAAGTTTCAAGCAAATTGCAAAACTTTTTGCCGCCAACTGAAATGTAATAATTCACGATCTCATTAGTGCTCGCATGGATGTGAATAAGTTGATGTGTCGTGTTGATTTTTCTTAAAGCAGCGAGTACCTGCTCAGGGTTATTATTTGTGATTAAGCCGTGAAATTCTATATTAATCTGGTCAAACTGTTTTAATATCTCAGGACTTACTGATGACAAAAATCCCCATTCAGCTCCCTCAACATCCATTTTTAATATCATTCCGTGTTCGTTCTCGTGATGATTTTGCGCTATTAATTCTTCAAGCGTCTTTAAGCTGTCATCCTGAATTATTCCGTCAGCAATTCCGAGTTTGAACCAGTGAAAGCGTGAATTTTCCTCAGGAAGTCCGTCTATCGTATGGTCATACATGAAAACATCATAGCCGCGTGAAACCATATCTTTATCCCAACTGACATCATCAGAAATCCCGAATGAATATGCAATTCCTCCATCATGAAAATCATTCAGCATTATATATCCTCCGTCGTAGTTACGTCCCACACGAGAAAGTTCAAAGTCTTCAACTTTCTCTATACGTAGCAATTTATGAAGTTCATGATAATAATTTTCGGAATTTATTATTTCGCGGGGAGTGTCAAGCCTGATTAAATTTTTTACCGGCCAAGCATAAAGCATAAACACAACGGCTTTAACTGGATGAGCTGAATGCTGATGAAAATTAACTATCCTATGAAACAGCCTGTTTCCACGAACAATTTTACGAGCGATTTGTTTACAGAAATTCTGTATCACGACTTCACGCCCCCAGTCTTCAGACACAAAAAACGCCCGGATAAAACTTTACCCGAACGTTGGAATTTGCTATTATTCGTGAAAACTTTACGTGTTACGAGAGAAGACAGAGCGAGCCACGAGCCACATTATACAAATTTGCGTGCATTTCTGTCAATCCTTTCATTTAGTGATTTCGTGTAAAGTATATCATATAGTTTTTATAGCTTCTATAACACTGTCATCAATTTTTACCTGTTCGTTCCAACGGCCAAGTTCAATTTCTGGATAATCCGTAATATTCGGAGCGTCAATACTCAGCGGCAAATTTACATCATAATTCTCACTGAAGCTATATTTATCGCGCAGGACATAAGTCAACTCAAATAGGCTACAGAACTTCTTACCGCCGATTGAGACATAATTTCCGTTGTTATTCGCGTGAATATGAATAAGCTGATGCGTCTTGTTAATCTTTCTGAAAACTTTAAGCACCTGTTCGGGATTTTCAGGAGAGTTTACGCTATGAAATTCAAAAGTCATCTGGGCGAATTGCTTTAACACTTCGGGATTTACGGACTGAAAGAAGCCCCATTCAGCGCCTTCAACGTCCATTTTTAGTATCATATTTTTCTCATTTTCGTGATGATTTCGCGAGATTAATTCTTCAAGCGTCTTTAAGCGTTCGTCTTGAGTTTTGCCGTCAGCTATTCCCAATTTCTGCCAGTGAAAGCGCGAGTTTTCTTCTGGTAAATTTTCTATCGTGTGATCGTACATGAAGACATCATAGCCTCGTGATGCCATATCTTTATCCCAGCTTACATCGCTAGAAATCCCGAATGAATAAGCAATCCCACCCTCGTGAAAATCATCAAGCAAGATATATCCTCCGTCATAAGCTGCACCCGTTCTTGTAAGTTCAAAACTCTCAACTTTCGCAACACGCAATAGATCTTGAAGCTCATCATAATAATTCTTAAATGCCATCGTTAAATAAGCCGTAATTTTTTCATCTGGAGTTATTGAGTTTTTAACCGGCCATAGATAGAATGCAAGAGCTGTTCCCTTGAAATATTTCTTACGTTTTATATCGCGCCGAACAATTCTTCTCATTAGCATATTATCATTTATGATCTTATACACAATTTTATAAGCAAATCTTTTCAGCATTACTCATTTTCCCCCCGAGTAAAGACAAAAAAATTCGCCCCAATTTCCTGCTTGATTATCAAACAGAAAACAAGAGCGTTGATTTCTTTTCGTGTTATAATTTATAAGGGAAATTAGGCCATAACTAGCGCGTGATGCGTGATGCGTGATGCGTGATGCGTGATTATACAAATTTCGCACCTTCGTGTCAAATCTCCCTTCGTGAATTTTTATTCGGCTTCAATTTTATCACATTCATTCAGGAATTTCGCAAGAAACTCGCACAATTCATTAATTCCCTCGTGTTTCTCAGACGACGTTATCGCTGGAATATCATACGAATACAGGCCTTCTTTCACAAATTCTTGACGAGTTGAACGCCATTTTCCCTTTGCAATTTTATCGGCCTTAGTGAAGACGACATAAATATTTTTCCCGTAAGAGTTCAGCCATTCTTGAAGCTCCCTGTCATTCTTCAGCAAGCCATGACGAAAATCAACAAGATGACACACCAGCTTTAGACTTTCACGTTTCTTCATGTAAGCGGCCGTAAGTTTCTGCCAGTCGTTACGCTCATCCTGACTTCGTTTTGCATAACCGTAGCCGGGCAAATCTACAAGCCTGAAAGTTTTTCCGCCCCTGATGTCAACTCTGTAAAAGTTTATGCTCCGTGTCTTGCCTGGAGTTTGTCCTGTGTGAGCAAGTTTCGTGTTCAAGAGAGCGTTGATGAGTGAGGATTTCCCGACGTTCGAACGGCCGGCAATGGCAATCTCGGGAAAATTATTATCTTCTGGCAAAAGCTGGCCCGGATTAAAGCATGAAGCCTCAAGCCGGGCATTAATGAATAAATTGTTGTTATTACTCATGAAGCAAATTTGTGAGCGAAATACTTTTATCGTTGATGAACTCCGGCGTAATCACTAACTTTTTCCCGGATTTCTCGTTCTCCGGCATTGATGGCAATTCAAACTCGATATCAAGCATTAAATTTTCCATGATTGAGCGAAGTCCTCGTGCTCCGGTTTTCTTCTTCACGGCCTGTTCTGCGATTACGTCTAACGCTTCAGGTGTGAACTCAAGATTTACACCGTCCATCTCAAAAATTTTCTTGTACTGCTTGACGAGAGCATTTCGCGGTTCCTGCAAGATTTTGATGAATGCCGCTTTGTCTAAGTCTTCGAGAGCCGCAAAAACTGGAATTCTCCCGACAAGCTCAGGAATAAATCCGTAAGTTACTAAGTCTTCGGGCTGAACTTTGCTCAAAATCTCGTAAGTGTCAGCCTGTTTCGCTAATTCTCCGCCGAAACCTAATGACTTCTGCAACTCTCGACGCGCTACAATCGGCTTCAATCCGTCAAAAGCTCCTCCGCAGATGAATAATATATTCTCCGTGTTAATCTGGATAAAATCTTGATGAGGATGTTTACGGCCGCCCTTCGGTGGAATGTTCGAGATTGTCCCTTCAAGAATTTTTAGCAGAGCTTGTTGAACTCCTTCACCTGAAACATCACGTGTAATCGAAGCTGACTCGGATTTTCGCGAAATTTTGTCAATCTCATCAAGGTAAATTATTCCACGTTCTGCCGCCTGAATGTCATAATCCGCCGCCTGAACAAGTCTCACAAGTATATTCTCGACATCTTCACCGACATAACCGGCTTCGGTCAACGTCGTAGCGTCAGCAATCGCAAAAGGAACGTTGAGTTTACGCGCTAAAGTCTGAGCAATTAATGTTTTTCCTGAACCAGTCGGACCAAGTAAGAGAACATTGCTTTTCTGAAGCTCAACATCGGAATTCTTCTGCTCGAGATTATTTTTCACGCGCTGATAATGATTATAGACAGCAACAGAAACAACCCTTTTTGCTCGTGATTGGCCAATTACATATTGATCCAGATAATCGCTTAACTCTTTAGGCTTAGTCGTCGCGTCTTTCGTGAACTTGAAAACTTTTTTGCGCTTCGGAGTATCAGCTTCAGCGTCAACATCAAGATCAAACGGAAGTTCAGGCTGACTATGATTATTATTACGTTTTCCGGTCATCATGATATTGCATAAGGCTATACACTGGTCGCAAATTCTCACGTTTCCGCCCGGCCCCGTGAACATCTCATCAACCATTGAGACGGGTTTACCGCAGAATGAACATCTTTCTTCGTTTTCGTTTTCTCCGGGCATTGCTTATCTTGCCTCTATGATTTTATCAATCAATCCGTACTTCAACGCTTCTTCAGCCGTCATGTAATTATCCCTGTCAGTGTCGCGCGCAATCGTCTCAAAATCCTGGCCAGTGTGAGACGCTAAAATCTTGTTCATGCGTTCTTTAGTCTTGATGATATTTTTCGCCTGAATCTCAATATCGCTCGCCTGACCTCGTGCTCCTCCTAAGGGTTGATGTATCATTACTTCGGCGTTGGGAAGTGCTAAACGTTTTCCCTTTGAGCCTCCTGCAAGCAAAATTGCCGCCATTGATGCCGCAAGTCCTACGCAGATCGTCGAAACTTGAGGCTTTATGTACTGCATTGTGTCGTAAATCGCAAGCCCAGCCGTAACACTTCCGCCGGGACTGTTGATGTAAATGTTTATGTCTTTATCGGGATCCTCGCTCTCAAGAAATAATAATTGCGCGACGATTGAGTTTGCTACGTCGTCAACAATTTCTGAGCCGAGAAAAATTATCCTGTCTTTCAGTAAGCGGCTGTAAATGTCATAACTTCTTTCGCCGCGTCCCGTTTGTTCGATTACGTAAGGAATGTAATATGCCATATAAAATTATTCTCCCTGTTCCGGCTGTGAAAGTTCCGAAACTTCTTTAACTGTCATGTGTGAGATTAAAGCATCAGCGACTTTTGACCACTTTAATTCGTCAGTAAGTCTGTCCATCTGATTTTTATTCTCATGGAAATATTTTGCTACGAAACCTTTGCTGACGTTTAATTGCGCGGCTCTACGTTCGAACTCGGCTTCTAAGTCTTCCTGCTCAAGATGAATGTCAAATTTTCTTGCGGCTTCGTCCATGACTAAAACGTTGCGTACGGCTGTCTCGGCTCGGTCTCGTAAAAGTTTCTCGTAACCTGTTCGGCCGTCTTCGGTGTCGAGTGCATAGGCTTCTTCGAGGGAAATTCCGTTAGCTTTTGCCCAGTCTTCGTCCTCGTGTCTTAATGAATGGATTTGACGTTCGACGAATCTATCAGGAAGCTCAACTTTTGATTTCCCCGCGACGAGTTCAATTGCTCTATCCTGGAAATTTCGTTTATTCTCTTCCGTAACTTCGTTTTCAATGTCCTGGCGAAGTCTAGCTCTGAAAGCCTCTTCGTCTTTAATGTCAGTCTCAGGGCCGAATACATTTTTGTAAAACTCTTCGTTAATTTCCGGTAAAACGTATTCTGAGACCGTCTCAATCTTCATCTTGTAGCTGACGTGTTTACCTGCTAAAGCTCTGTCGGCGTGTTTCTCTTCAACGTCAAACTCAGCGTATGCCTCATCACCTTTAGACTTGCCGATTAATGCCTCGCGAACTTGTGAACGAATTGTTTCGTCTGAGAGGTTAATTTTCTCGTGAGTTGGTTCCGGCCTGAGCTGTTCAGCTTCTTCGGAGCCGTCAGGGTTGAGAGTTCTTATTGTGAGTTCAAGGTCAACTAAATCTCCGTCTTGAATTGGCCTGTCAACAGGTTTAATATCCGCGAGCTGAACTCTAATTCTCTTCGCAAGTTTATCAACGTCAGCTTCGGTTACGTTCGTTACGACTTTTTCGATTTCAAGGCCGTCAATTTCAGGCAGTTCGACTTCCGGACGAACCTCAAACGTAAGCTCACAGAGTACGGGCTTGCCTTCCTCAATTTTCTCCGTGATGTTCAGTGAAGGTGCTTCGATAGGCTCAAGATCATAATCATCAACGATCTGGCGGATTTCGTCGGGCATTAACTGTTCAAGAGCTTCTTGATAAATAGCATCTTTTCCGTAACGCATTTCGAGGACGCTTCGTTTTACGTGGCCTTTTCGGAAGCCGGGAATGTTTACCTGCTGGGATATTTGCGATAATGCTTTATTGAGGGCTTTGGTGAACTCGCTTGCTTCAATTTCGAGTTTAATTTTGACGATATTTTTTTCCTGCCCCAGCAATTCTGTTCTCATTATGAAATCAGGACTCCTTTGTGGAATTACAAATTTGCCCTGAACGTTTAACAGGGCGTAAGTATTTGCCAATTATATAACAAAATAAAATGAGTGTAAAAATTGCGTGCTGTGTTACTTCTTAAAATTGGACTGTGAAAGATTAAACACGACGAATTTTTTTGCCAGTAAAATATAACACGTTCTATTTTTATGCATGTATAATTTTCTCCATAAAAGTTAAACTTGCCGCCTGAATAATAAATCAATTATGAAACACTGAAAATTTTTCACAAGCATTATAATTTACGCGCATAAAAAATTTCATAACAGGAGAAAAAATAAATGAGCAAAGTAAACGTGCCCTATAAAATTTACCTTGACGAGAAAGAAATTCCATC
>CALGHA010000009.1 GCA_937915835.1 uncultured Fretibacterium sp.
ATGATTTCTCAAAGTAAACTCGTTCCGATGCTCACTCCATGACAAATTAGTTCGGGACAAAATTCCTCGCGTCTTGCCAGCAAATTTCTTGTCCGAAATTATTAATGTTAGATAATATCCGCTTTTGGGAAAATATAATCCCCCTGTGCTTCCCCATAACCCTTTGAGCCATGACCAGATTAAACGTGAACTTTTCGGAACTTTAAGAATTTCAAGAGGACATGATATTTTCACCGAAGGCTTGTTATTCGGCCGTGTCAACATGGATATTCCGAGAGAAAAATTTTTTGCGTAAGAAGTCAGCGGCCAAATTTTACTCGTCAATCTTCGTGCAGTTCTGAGCCGATTAGTCTTGAAATTCTTCATACCCATTAATAAACCTGAAGCTTCGTAATCAGGATTATTAACGGGAGAAATCAGCCATTCATCCCAAATCTTTGAAAGCCATAAATTTTTATCCACATGAATACACCAGCTTTGTAATAAAAAAATACCCTCCCGAGTAATTTTACAGGAGGGATTAAGATTAATATATCATGTGAATTTATTTATTGTTTCATGAGCATCTTGATTTCTTGCATTGGCCGAGCTGTGATTTCGGCAATATCTTCGGGCGTGAAAAGTTTGTTATCCAGAAGCCAGCGTAATACAGCAATTACCCTTTTGTCAGTTCTCTGAGCAAGTGCATCGCCGATATTTCCAGTTTTCCCAAGAATACGATCTGCGAACATGTCCTCACGTCCGGGATATGCTTTAGTAAAAATATCAGCAAGATATTCCAAATCCTCACGCGTAAAATCACTTTGTTTCTCGTAAATAAAAACCGGATCATCATTATCAAATGTAAATACACGCTCAAGTTTCTTGAAATGTCTGCCGATTTTCCCATCATTGTCCATTAATTCAACGGCTAAACGTCCCGTAGTAAATTGTGAATTACTGCAAGACTTCTTAGATGCCAGAATAAAATCAGCCTGAAGATATCCTGGAGGGAAACCGTTCACTAAGTCGCCGCCCATAGACTTCATTAAATTTGGAACTGGAGATTCTTTGTATGGATCATATAAGTGCCTTATACTTTCAGAGCCTAGATTTCCGCCGACAATTATGTAAATTGCTTTGTCTGTTCCTTCCGTAAGCTCGTTCAAATATGCCGCAAGTTCCTTGTATTTGGGAATATTCTTGTTAACTAAAGGATTATAAACTTTGCTGAATAAAGCTGATACCGGCTTAAAACTCGGTCTGCTCTCAGGAAAATAACAGTTCGTGAAACCGCAAAATGTTACTATAACGTACAAAGCTAACACGAGATTTCTCGAAAATTTATTCTTGAAGAGCTCTGCGATTTGTATAATGCCAATCACGGAGAGTATAAAAAATTGAGCTGTTAATGCGTAAAAATGATGATGCGCCATAGCTTGAACCTTAAAAAATGTTAAGGCTGTTACAACTATTGAGATTGCAGAAAAACATGAATACTTGCGCATACGTTTTGTAATCAGAGACAAAATTAGTCCAACAGCTGCGAGAATTAACGTTAAATATCCATACCAGCTAACAATCTGCAAAACTTTATATGTGAAAGGTGCATCAAAAGATTTATAATCTACAACATAATTCGTTCTTAGAATACGGAATAACATAGGCCCGAAGAATGTCAGCATGATAAACAGCGCGAATATCCCTATTACGGCAATGTTAATAATAACGTTGCGAATAAGAATTGATTTAGGTCTTCCGTCAGAATTTATAACGGCATAATAAAACGACATTAAAGTCAACGGAACCATATAACCGATAACGTAAAATACGAAATAACGTCGGAATAATATTGTAGACAAGAGAACAGCAGAAATATATACGTCGCGTTTTATCTGCTCGCGATTTAAAGATAAAGCATCGTAATCTTTGAGTATAAGCAATGACAAAGCTATCGGGACAAGACAAGCAACATCAGGCATTCCGACAAGCATAGCCCAATAAAACGGAGTGAACGTCAAAAGCGTCAATGTTAATAAATATATGTAACTCTGCTTCTTGATATTATATTTCAAAATTTTGATCAATAACGTAAAAGCCGGAACAAGAAACAAAAAGTATAATATAATAACATAACGCGTGAATGTATATCCGAAAAGTTTCAGCGGCAATGATATAATCGCTGGTATTAAATCATTATGATCCTGAAAAAGTATACCGCCTCCAAGTTTTAAAATCGCTAATAAAGGCTTCGAGAACAAAGACTTCATGAAAATAAAACTTGTTACCCAATAACCGCCGAAATCTCCTGAATATATAAAGCTGTTCTTGCATAAAAGCCAGTAAACTAACCAGGCTCCGGCAAATATAATTATGCTGAACATGACATAAGGCTTTTTACTCGGGAATAATTTTTCTGATTCATGTTTTACGGCAAAATTATAAGTGCTTATGAACAGCCATAAGAAAAATAATACGAATAAAATTGAAAGTATTAATCCTAAGAAACTTATCATAAAAATTTATTCTCCTTTCTGATTTATTCTTTCACTCACAATATAACGAGGACGCTGTTTAGTCTCCATGTATGCCTTGCCTACGTATTCTCCGATTATGCCTAAACTCAAAAGCTGAATTCCTCCCAAGAAACATACAGCACACATCATTGAAGCCCAGCCGGTTACGTTATAGCCCAAGAAAAAAGCAAGTATGGCCCAAATTATGCCTGCAAAACCAAAAAGACTTACAAGCACTCCTAGACAAGCAATAAAAGTGATTGGACGATTTGAGAGGCTAGTAATTCCGTCAAAAGCAAAAGCTGCCATCTTTGTAAACGGGTAATGACTTGCTCCGGCCGCTCTGACTTTACGTTTGTACATGAGACAAGAACTTTTGAAGCCGATTAATGGAATCATTCCTCGAAGAAATATATTGACCTCTTGAAAATTTGCTAATTCCTGTAAAACTTTCGAGCTAATAAGCCTGAAATCTGCATGATTGTAAATTACTTCGGCTCCTAGAAAATTCATAAGCCTGTAAAATATTTGCGCTGTCCATCGCTTAAAAAAAGTATCAGTTTCTCGATCATTGCGAACTCCGTAGATTATTTCACTGCCTGAGAAATATTCACTCAGCATCTCATCAACAGCGTTAATATCATCTTGGCCGTCGCAGTCCATTGAAATTGTAATATCACATTGGTCTTTCGCTTCCATAAGACCGGCAAGAAGTGCATTTTGATGCCCTCGATTTCTGCTGAGGCTTATTCCTGAATAATGATTATCCTGTGAAGCTAACGAATTTATGATTTCCCAAGTTCTATCTTTGGATCCATCATTAACAAATAATATTCTGCTGGCATCGTCAATTTTATCTGAAGTGATTAATTCCTTAAGTTTGCGCAAAAATTCATGAGCTGTTAACGGCAGAACTTCTTGCTCATTGTAACACGGCACAACAAACCATAAGACAGGCTTGCTATTCATAACATGTTCTCCGTACAAGAAAATATTTGACTTTGGGGATAGATTAAGCTACTGCAAACTGCAAACTGCAAACTGCAAACATTATAGCCGCAATTTTGCATACTCGTCAACCTCCTTTATGCTTAATTATTCCGTGATTATAACATAAAAATTTTCCCCCCGGCCAATCTTAAAACCGAAGGGATATTTATTACTCATCTATAATCTTACGCAAGAAAATCAAAACTCTTCTTACTCTTCACATTCTCCCTAATTAACGGCTCATTCACATTCTCTTCATGATGCTTCTGCTCTGTGTGAATAAAACTGTCCCCTGAATTATTCCGCCTTTGTCCGTCGCGTTCTTCTCGTTCATCATTCTCATTTTTACGATGTACTCGTTGGGCTTCATTCATTTTTTCAGCGGCTTGAACTGTTTGAACAACTCGTATTCCCTCGCGCACAATCTCCTGACTTTGTCCAGTGTCCTGAGCTACGGCTAAAGCATTTGGAGCATGATGGGTTTGGGCTTCTACGTTCAAATTCGACATTAACATACTGACTGGTTGCATCTCTTATCCCCCTATTCTTCCAGACATGTAATCATATGGCTTCAAGACTATCGCGCGTTTTTCATCATCTGCTACAAACGACGTAAATTTACATGGCTCATGAACAAGATAATTCAGGCCCCTTATTGAGATAAATACTCCGCCGTAACATATATCCTTAACTCGCACTATTCCCTTATCACGCACTAATGCTAACTGCTCGTCTAAAGCATCAAGCTCCTTTTGCATCGCGTCACGCGCCGCTTGCAACTGAAACTTCATTTTAGTCAAGTTCATTAACATTACACGTTTGTTATCGTCCAATTGCCCAGCAGTCTCTAACTTTTTCAGCAAAACTAAATTCGGCTCAACTCGTTCAAGATTGTCTTCACAGCGTTTTATCTCTGACGTGAATACCTTGCGTTTCTCTAACTGTTCCGGAGGAAGTCCTACAATTACTTCGGTCTTTGTGCCCATTTCAGAGCCGAGAATATTACACGCAACTTCTAAGCCCGCTTCAATTCGACCGCCAGTAATCTGCGAATGCTTGCCACTGTCTAACGCTATTACAGCTCTTTGTGCGTATAAATGACTGT
>CALGHA010000010.1 GCA_937915835.1 uncultured Fretibacterium sp.
TTTTGCTGACTTCATATTTTCCCTGATAGCGACTCCAAACGGGCAGCGTTTTTCACAAGAGCCGCATTGAATGCATTCTCCGGCGTGATGTTTAAGCAAATTATAATGTTCACGGACTGTTTCAGGAATATTTTTTGCTGACTGGGCAAGGTTTAAGAATTTCGTAACGTTAGCAATGTCAATTTTCACCGGGCAAGGTTCACAATGAGAACAATACATGCAATGACCTTTCCAGCTGATTTTTGGGAATGAAGCAAGAGCGAGCGCGTAATCCTTCTCACTCTCCGGAGCATTCTCATACTTCAAGCATTCCCCTAACTGTTCAACTGAGTGTGCACCGGCCAATATACACGTAACAGCAGGACGACTTAAAGCATAAGCTATGCATTGATTGACGGTTAAGGCTGCTCCTGCTGGTGAAAGCTCGGCATTGAGTAAATCTCCGCCGCCGAAACATTTCATCACGGTAATTCCTACGCCTGAACTCTGGCATGTCTCGTATAATTTCTCACGTTCAGGGTCCATGTTAGTGAGATTATTGGCGTAATTCTCGTCGGCCCATAAATCTTCAACGTCCTCACTCGCTGGCTGAAGGTCATAACACGGGTTTACGCTGAACATTAGGACTTCTATTGATTTGCTCTCGACGGCCTTTAATGCAACTTGGGGATTGTGTGAGCTAAGTCCTATGTGATGAATTAATCCCTTAGCTTTCAACTCGCGCGCGTAATCGAGTATTCCGTTGTTGATAATATCGTTCCAGTCGCTTAGAGCGTCGCAGTAATGTATCATTCCAACATCAATAAATTCACACTGAAGCAATCTCATCATCTCTTCAAAGCCCGCTTTAACCTCGCGTAAATTTCGTGTTCGCTGATATTGGCCGTTCTTCCAGACTGAGCATAAATGAGACTGAATGATGAATTTTTCCCGTCTTCCCCTTAAGGCTCTTCCGATTGATGAACGTAATTCCGGGTCTGACGCGTATAAATCGAAATAGTTCACGCCGTTTTCTTCAGCTAAATCAAAAAGTTTCCTGCACATTGAGTAGTTATCTTCGGTCATTCCCTCACAGCCTAAAGCAATTTCGCTCACCTTAAGGCCGGTTGAACCGAGTCCGCGGTAAATCATGAAAAGTTTTTTCCCCCTAAAAAATTTTACGGAGAATTATAACGTCTTAAACGAGGGATTAAGCAATTACTCATATAGTATGATATTTTTAATGAATGACTTCAGTACCTCGTTTAGTAGAATGTAAAAGTCTCCTGCCCTCTCTGAACTCTTCGGGAATATCTGAAGTATGCAAATTCCTCATGATGTCTTCAGTTCCGGCATCACACGCTTGGGAATAATACCAGCATTTATATTCAATCACGCTCAAAACTTCCTGCAAGTCATCAAGCTCTTTAAGCAAAATTTCCCGACGTTTTACGAAAATTTCAAGCCTCTCATTCAATGCCTCGTCTCCTCTTGCACGTAAATCAATGAAATTCTTAATATCCTTAATCGATAATCCCGAACGTTTCAGGCAGTCAATCAATCGCAAATGTCCGTAATCCTCATCCGTAAAAATTCTCACGTTGTTATTGTCCCGCTTTAACGACGGCAGCAATCCTTTCTTGTCATAATATCTCAATGTCGATGCCGGAAGCCCAGTAAGCTCCGACATGGCTTTAATCGTGTAAGTCATCAACATTCCTCCTGTTTGTGAAAAAATAATTCATTTTAACGCTTAAAGTTTATAATTACACAAAATATTTCATTCATGAAGGGAGAATTTTATCATGAGTATCATTGACGCATTAAAACTCAGGCGTTCGGTCTATAAGCTCGGCGAAAATGTCAACGTCAGCGACGAAGAAATTATCGAGTTCGTAACGAAAACAACTGAACTTGTCCCGGACGCTTTCAACATGAGAAGTCAGCGTGTAGTCCTCGCGCTCGGAAAAAAGCACAAAGAGTTATGGGACGAAATTTATAACGCATTCGGCGGAAAAGTCTCACGTGAGAAGATTGACGGCTTCAAGTCAGCTTACGGAACAGTCTTATATCTCTACGACGACGACACAGTGAAAGCGTTACAGGAAAAATTCCCGGCTTATGCTCAGAACTTCCCGCTTTGGGCTAATCATGCTAACGGAATGCTTCAAATCTCAATCTGGACAGGACTACGCGAAATGAACTTAGGCGCGAATATCCAGCATTATAACCCTGTGATTGACGACGCTGTGAGAAAGTTATTCGATTTGCCGGAAAATTACAAGCTCGTAGCTCAAATGATCTTCGGAAATATCATCGAGGAACCGGCCGCAAAAGACACTGAAGATATCTCACTCCGTGTAAAAGTCGCAAGGTAAATTTAATCGGCAGGAGCGAAAAAATATAACATGTTATATTTTGATGACGTGCTCCTGCTTTTTACGCTAAAGATATTTCTCGATAATCCCGTCAACGTCAGCAGGACTTCTCGAGACATCGCAAGCCCATTCACCGAAAATTTTTACGCCGTTCACAGCTTTTACCCAGTCTTGCAGCCTCTCACGCTTCATTTTATCCTGTTCACTTTCCAAGCCTTTGACTTCCAGAATAAGCATTTTGTCATTCGCAAGTCTGATTAAGAAGTCCGGCAAATATCTTCGCAAAACGCCCTCATAAATATAGCTCACGTGAAACCCTAAGTGATCGTTTTTCGCCCAAGCCTTAACGTTCGGATTTTTATCTAGATAATACGCCTCGCATTTCTCCCATGAACTGTCATAAGTGCACTTGTTGATATGAGATTTCTGCGTCGCCTCGCAATCTTTAGCCGTATACCATGAGGGCATTTCTTCGGTTGAGCGCATTCTTTTTCCCTGAGGAATTACAGGAAGAATTTTTTCCGTCTGCTCGCTCGTGATATATCCCCAGATATGCATGATTATTCTCTCCATGTTCATAGCAAGCATAATTTTCTTTCGGGCCTCGTTAATCGCGAATAACTCAGGGTAAATCTTTATGTCGCCTCGCTCTAAGTAATTCTCGACGAGTTTTATTACCTGACCAAGCAGGGCCAATTTCACGCCTCGTTTTTGCCACTCCGTAATCGTTCTATCATAGACTTCGCCGGCAGTCTTGAAGATTATATTTTGCAGTCTCATTGCCGAGTAAATTTTCTCAAGGTCAACTTCATTGCATTTCATCATGTCGGTCTTGCCGTCAATTACCGGAGCTAAGTCAGCAATTATCGCCGTTTTCTCAGCATTCAGGACGAGTTCAGGAATATTCGCAATGTCAAGGCTCAAATCCTGACGCATAACGTATTCAAGTCTCGTGATATTCGGCCAGGATATTATGAATTGCGAGCGTTCATCGAGAGTTTTGATTAACGATTTCCCTTTGTCCTGCTTGGGATTTTCCGGTGCACCGAGTTTTCCGTCATCAGCTCCGAACAACAACAGGTTAAACGGAACTCCGAAGACATTAACATATTCAGGCTCAAATAATCCGTCTTCACTATCAGGAACATCATACGAACTCCGTCTTAAGCCTCGTCCGACAACCTGCTCACATAATAACTGGCTCGTAAACGCTCTCAATCCCATAATATGCGTAACAGTTCGAGCGTCCCAACCTTCAGATAACATTCCGACCGAGATAATATTATATTTATTCGCGCCTGGCTGGCCTTCTTTTCCGACGGTGTCAACTTCCTCACGTAAAGCATCTTCATCCTTCGACTTCTTGAGAACATCAGAATCAATATGCAAAATATTTTCATCGTTGCAGAGTTCGGGAACGTCGATATTCCCATGCCTGAAAGTGTAAGCAATTCTCGCCGCCGTCTCAGTCCGATTTGCTACCGTAATCATAACCGGAGGTGTCGGAACATTGGCCTCATTCCATAAGTCAAAAGTCTTCTTCCAGTCATGGCCTAAGAACATGTAAGCCGTCTTGACAAGTCCGGGTAATTCCTCGTCTTCTGGTACTCTATTTCGCGTAAAACTCCTTTTAACTTCGTCGTCCGCGTAAATGTGAAAGAATTTTGACCTGTAAGTCCTAGTGTCAGGCGTGGAATTATCAGCAACAACAACTCTCGGTGTCTTCACAATTCCCGCTTCAATCCCATCACTCAACGAGTAATCGCTCACAATCCATCCGAATAATCCCTCTTCATCGTTAATTCCCATTCCAGGAACAAAAGGTGTCGCTGAAAAATCGTAACACGTCAAAATTTTTGATGCCCGATTAATCCTGTCAAGCCCTCGTATCCAAACAGTAGCCTCTTTCTCGTCCTCAGTCAGCTTCTTACGCTTCGGATTGGGCTTAACTCTCCACGCATGATGAGCCTCGTCGTTAATCACAATAACATGATTAGCGCGCGTTAAATCCCCGAAAACTTCACGAACATACGCATTATCGCTTTTAGGTCCGCGCTTATCGACGCTCTTTTTCTTCGCAATCTCCTCTTCGGTCTCGTAACTCAGAACTTGCCAGTTGTGTATCGTAATTCTCCCCTGATTAATAACATCCCTCATCTCAACAGGCACAACATCAAACCGGTCATAATAATTCTCAGGATTTCCAGGCTGTAAAACTTGAAGACGCTTCTTAACGGTCAAGTTCGGCGCAATCACTAAAATATTTCGCGTAAATCTCGTGTCCCGTCGGTAATTAATCTTGTTACAGACCTGCCACGCAATCAGCATAGCCATTACAATTGTCTTGCCTCCACCAGTACATAACTTCGTGCAAATTCGCTTGAAAGCTCCGCCGTCATTCGGAATGTCGAACTCAGCTCGGGTTTCAGCCAGAAATATTAACGTCTCGATTGCCTCAATCTGACAGAAGAAAAACGGGTTATCAGGCCTCGCGCTCCTATCATGCCAATGTTCAAGCAATCTCCGTGTCGTGTTCGTAATGCCGGGATAATTATTCTCTCGCCAAGTCTTTACGCCAGCACGAATTTTATTCACAAGCTCAAGCTCAACAAATACGCTCTTGTCCGTATATTTTTTACTGCCAGGAGGAGCGATGAAATATCCGGCTTTACGTCGTCCAGGCTCAGGATTAAACGTTGAATGGACTTCATCATAAACATGGTGCAAACTCGGCTCATCATAAGGCGAATTTATCACGAAACCTTTTTTATTCTCACTCATTATAATTTTTCACCTTTCTCAATCGTCAGAACTCTCATGCTCTCAATTCCTCGATCGTCAACAATTTTTACAGCTATTCTCGCTCCAGCCTCAAACTCAAGCGACAAATTCCCCTCGTATGCTTCGATTAATTCCTCGTCAATCTCAGCTCTCAACGTCTTAGCAAGTGTATTCCAACCTCCGGATTTGCCGTCCATCGGGAAAAATACTTGCGAGGGATTAATATTCATTCCGTTGTAATCAGGATCCAACATCCACATCGAGATTTTATCAGCATTGCCAGAAATCACTTTACCTTTGCTGACATCATAATAATCAAACCCGATTACTCTTACCCTGTAAATTTTCCCGTTGACGTGTTCAAGCACAACATCAGGTTGACCAACAAGCCAAAATGACTGGTCCGTTTCAATCTTCTTCTTCAAGTCCTCAGTCATCAAGTCCGGATTCATCTGAACTTGCAACGCCGTAATTTCCTTCATAGTCGTCAAGTCCCGGATTAACTGCTGAGCTTCCGGGTCAAACTGGAACGCCGCAAATATCAGAATGTCAGGTTTCGCCGTCAAAGCCTCCTGAAACGCTCCGAAAACTCGCTTGGAGTCCATCAAGTTATTTTCTCCGGCAAAACATATCAATGAACTTTTTCCGTCCTCAGTCTCAGCTGAAGCATTAATAAAGTTCATTCCCGATTTCGCTTCAAGACGTGTAAATCTTATTCTCTCACCTTGACGGCCAATTATCCCCGTCGCTAAAAGTTGTTCACGCCAATCTGACTGTTTCGTGCCCTCGTTGAAGTCGAGACTTGCTGCCTCATCAACGCTGAACACAACAGGTGCCGGCAATGCTTCAACCGTAAAAGGCCCGGTAATCCTGATTTTTCCCTTGTCAACTTCGGGATCGTCATAGAGAATTTCTCGCGCAGGAGGTTCACCGTTCGCAATTGACTTTAACGTTACGTGCGGAACAGTTTTATACACAAAGCCTCCGGAAATTCCACGCTCAGGATTGGCCAGACGGTAAAAGGGGAAATCTGCCGTCATCAATCGCTGTCTCGCAATCGCTAATGCAACTCTCGAAGTATCACACGTAATCCATCGACGGCCCCATTTTTCAGCGACATAAGCCGTTGTTCCAGAGCCGCAAGTTATATCAAGCACCAAATCGCCAGGATCTGAGCTCATGAGAATACAACGTTGAATTACTTTCGTCGAAGTCTGCACAAC
>CALGHA010000011.1 GCA_937915835.1 uncultured Fretibacterium sp.
GCATGTGTTACGCACGCCGCCAGCGTTTATCCTGAGCCAGGATCAAACTCTCAGTTAAAAATTGTGAGATTTATTATTTCTTGGCTATTTTGTACTATCGCTTTTCATTTACACGCTGTATTCAGTTGTCAATTAACCTTTTGTTTCATCGCCGCATCTCGCAACGACAAGAGAGAATTATACACGTATTTTTTTAAAACGCAAGCATTAATTTTTTCTCACTGCAATAATCCCATAACTGACTGCGGTAACTGGTTTGCTTGAGCTAGCATTGACGTGCCTGACTGGTTGAGAATTTGCAACTTTACGAAATCCATAAATGAAGAGGCAATATCAGCATCGGAAATTCTGCTCTCAGCATCCGTGAGATTGGTGCTCGTTACTGTCAGAGTGTTCATCGTACGTTCTAAAGCGTTGTCATATGCTCCGATTTTCGCACGCTGGGAAGCTATGTGATTAATTGCACGGTCAAGAATGCCGATTGAACGTGAAGCAGTCTCACGAGTTACGACATTAACGCTTGCAAGATTTAAGGCATCACACGAAGCATCGCCAAGCTGGATCATGAAATCTTCACCGCGATTTGAGCCAGTCTGAAAGATTGTGCCGTTATTCTTGAGGTGAAGAAAAACCGTGTAGGTGTCCTTACGTGCCATCATGAAACGTTTTGTGTTCTCGTCCCAGTTTGCAGATAATCCCGACATCATGTCAACTTCAATATCAATCTCAGGAGGTATCAGGCTCGGAAATTCGGGAGCAGATGATTTTACGTTTTGAGCTATGGATTGGCCGGTATGAGCGTCATAAACTGAAGCGGTGTAAGTTGTCTCACTTGAGGCTTGAATTGTGTTAAGGCCGAGTGCGTGTAATAAATCTTCATCGCCTGAAAAATAAAGTTCTCCTGATTTTCCGGGAATTGCTGAACGGATTAACATTGTTGTGTTGACATCATAGCCGGTTAAATTTCCTTTGTCGTCGTAAATCGGAGTTTTTGTGTATACGGATTCTGATGTTAATTCTGTTCCGTCGGAGATTGTGCAGAATTTATTAGGATTATTGGTGTACTTGGATTGACCGAGTGAGTTAGCGATTGCGTCGTTGATTTTATTCGCGACATCGTACATAGTATCTGATGGATATAATGTAATTTCTGCGGATTGGCCGGCGCCTTGAGTGATTGTGATTGTCTGATAAGGCGCAACCGTCAAAACTCCGCTTGAACTGTAGAATTGAGAAATTTCGGATATAGGTGAAATGTAATTCGTTTCTACCGTAATTTCTTCGTCATGATAACCGATGATCCTTTCAGTTTCTTCGTAACCTGTTATGATTATGGGGAGATCTGGAGCTTGTCGCATAGCAGGTGGCTCAATATCTGCCTCAAGATTTACTGCGCTAGTCCCATCAGGATTGGTCGTTATTCTTCCAAAGCAGCCATAGCCTATTGATTGAACACGGACATCAGAAGCTCCTGCCTCAGCGTAAACAAATTCGTCTGCGTTTGATGGAATTGATGAAACTACAAGTCCTGCTTTAATTGTTATTTTCCCGCTATCTGCATCTGCTCCTCCGCCTATTCCTGCAGCTCCCACTAGACCGTCAAATGAAGTTACAGAAGCTCCGTATGCACGAACTTTACCGCCTGTAATTGTAATTTCCGTACCATCTGCTCCCCCGTATGAACTTGCCGGCGTAGAAGTTCCAATTCCAGCTCCTGCAGAATATTCGGAGAAATAGCCTAAACCACCACCCTTTGCAGTAATATCTCCTCCGTTAATAGTTATTGTCCCGCCTCCGCGATAATTATATCCTGCACCTCCAGTAGTATCACTTCCACCAATGCCTGCTCCCCCAAAATCTCCTCCAGTTGCATTAATAGTTCCTCCGTTAATTGTAATTTTTCCTGCCCTGCCTGACCTTGCCGGATAATTAGGTGCACCGATACCGGCTCCTCCGTCAGAGCCTCCTTGAGTTGTGAGTGTTCCTTCAGTACTTCCGTCGCCGCTAAAACTTGAAAGTGTAAGTTCCGCACCGTCAGGAACTCCAAGACCAGAATATGCTCCGCCTCCAATCAGCGTGTTATCGCCACGAAGATACATATCAACTTTTGCACCAGGCTCAATATATACTCCTGGAAGATTTCTCGTGCTGTTATCTATACTCACGTCATGTAGGAAGATTAATGCATCAGAAGCTGAACTCTCAACTTTTACGAACATACCGGGCTGTGTTGTACCAGTTATGTTAAACTTTCCATCGCCGTATATTCTTAGGTAATTATTGCCGCTGTCGTCAGTAGTAAATTCCCAGCCCTCGCCTGAACTTGCAGGAATTGCCGAATTATCAAGCATAGTTTCAAGATTGATTATGTATTCACTCTCTATAGGCTCCTGCTCAATCTCAATATCTGGAACTCTGATAGTTTTTATTTCCTGGCTGGTAATCTCACGATAATTTATAATATTATTCTTCTGAACTTGAGGAAGTCCAGGCTCAGCAGATATTTCTATCCTGTAATTCCCTTCACTGTTCACTTTCTGCCCGAACTCGTCAATATATTCAAGTCCGCCGTTAATCTTAGCTTTCACGTTCAAATCACTTGATGACCATAACGCTCCGCATGAACCATCAAGCAAACGTTTCTTATTAAACTGTGTCGTGTCGGCTATACGGTCAATTTCACCTTTAAGCTCGTCAATCTCAAGCTGTAAATATTTCCTGTCATTGCTGGTTAAACTGTCATTACTGGCCTGCACTGCAAGTTCCCTCATTCTTTGAAGCATCGAATTAGTCTGCGAGAGCGCACCTTCAGCCGTCTGTAAAAGCGAAATTCCGTCCTGAGTGTTGCGTGAAGCTGTGTTAAGTCCTGAAATCTGCGAACGCATCTTCTCAGCAACTGCGAAACCCGCTGCGTCATCAGCAGAAGAATTTATCCGCAAACCGGTTGATAATGAGTTGATAACTTTTTTCAGGGATTTATTCGTGGAGTTTAAGGCGTTAAAGGCTGTTAATGCTGAAAAGTTAGTGTTAATTCTCATGATGCCCCTCCTGAATTATGAAGAGCAATTATCGAGGGAGTAAAACTATCTCGGTAATTTACCCCCCTCCCTATTATGCATTTTACGTATTTTTGTGAACATAAAGAAAGCCTCCGAAATTTTTATTAGGGTAAGTATCGGAGGCCGAGATTATATTCTTTAAAGCGTAGAAATTTATCATAAAGTTTTCTCAGGAATTTTCATCCGCAAAATAATTTTCTCTTCAAATTTCTCTTCATGCAGAAATTCTCATCAGTAAAATAGAACACGTTATATTTTCTCGACAGAATTTTTCTCACGCCAGCAATTTCTTCCTGATAAAATAATACGCGATCATCGTAGCAGTTCCGGTGATTACCCATGAGACAGGATAAACGTCCATTAACATAGCGAAGTTATTAAAGTATTTGAAGATTGTGAAGACCCAAATTATTCTGAGCACACAGCATCCCAGCAAGACTATCACCGACGGAAGAGTTGAATATCCCATTCCTCGAAGACATCCGCCGCTGACCTCGTAAATATTGCACATCCATAAAAACGCTACAGCATGTATCATTCTGACTTCGGCGTAATTCAGGACTTCGGGGTTCGTCGTGTAAATGCTGAGTATTCCCGTCTTCCAGAAAGCACACACAAAACATGCAAGCCCGGTGAAGAATAAGCCTGCTGACATTGTTAGGTTGAAAACTTTTTTACAGCGTTCGTAATTCCCGGCACCGAAATTCTGAGACGTAAAAGTTACTGCCGCTTGAGTGAATGCCGCAACGATGTAATACACGAGGAAGTCAAAGTTCAAAGCCGCCGCGCTACCAGCTGAAGCGTAAGATCCGAGAGAATTTATTGCCGTCTGAATTGTTACGTTCGAGATTGAGAATAACGAACCTTGAATGCCGGCCGGAAGTCCAATCTTCAAAATTTGGGTAACATATTCCTTCTTTAACACTAAATCGCTGAACTTGAACGTGAACGGAGCTTCTTCATTGAGCAGGAAATACATAATCATTAGCGAGCTGACAATATTTGATACGACTGTAGCCACTGCAACACCTACGACGCTTAACTTGAAGATTATGACGAGAATTAAGTTCAAGATGACGTTGATAACTCCGCCAATTCCCAGACACCATAAAGGCCTGTTGCTGTCTCCTTTGCTTCGGAGAATTGCTGAGCCGAAATTGTAGAGCATGATGAAGGGCATTCCCAAGAAATAAATTCTGAAATAGACGACTGCCAAATCAATAATGTCATCCGGAGTGTTCATGAGCGTCAAAATTGGCCGGGCTATGGTGATTCCCCAGATTAGTAATAAAATTCCGCTGATTAAAGCTAAAGTTATTGACGTGTGAATTGCATCATGAATTTTTTGCGTCTCGTTTTTGCCAATGTATTTTGCGACGATAACATTTGCTCCGATTGATAAGCCAACGAATAAATTTACCATGAGATTAATTGCGGCTCCGTTGCTTCCAACTGCGGCCATAGCTTGGGGACTGTCAAATCTTCCGACGACGGCGACATCTGCGGAATTAAAGAGTTGTTGAAGCATCATACTTGCGGCTAAAGGGAGTGAAAAGAGTAAAATTTTGTCGAGTAATGAACCGTGAAGCATATCAATTTGGTGCTGAGAGTGTAACATGAATAATATTAGCTCCTGAGTTATATAGTAGAATAAAAAAAGCCCTGCCATGATTATACACGACAGGGCATGAAAATTTTTAGCTTATTCCCAGAGTTTAGAGACTTCGTCGGTGCAGAAAGTGTATTGCTGGTTAATGAGCTTGGCTGTATCTTCGGCGTTCATGTAAAGCGTAGTTACTCCGGCTTTCTTCGCGGCCTCAATATATCCTTCGTCTTCCATTGCCTGTTTGAAAGCGTCCTCGTAGAATTTAATCACATCTTCAGGAGTTCCCTTAGGAGCAACGATTGCACGCGCGCTTCCGTACCATTTGTTATAGTAGCCGAGTTCACCAAGTGTCGGAGCATCCGGAAAACTTGACATACGATTTTCAGCGAACACGCCTAAAACTTTCACTTCGCTCATCATCGAAGCAATATCGGCCTCTTTCGCAACGCTGAAGTCAACTTCTCCTTGTCTGAGTGCTAAAAGCTGGTCAGCAGTCCCGCCGTAAGGAATTGCCATGTAAGTAAAGCCTGCGGATTTCGCGAGTAATTCTGAGCCGATATGATTGCTGGCTTTCATTCCGTTTGTTGAGGCTTTGAGCTTGCCGGGATTTTCTTTAGCGAAGTTCACGAGTTCTTCGAGTGTGTTAAACGGGGAATTTTTCGCGACCATGACCATTGAAGTCTCGTTTACGTGGTTGCAAATCGGGATAAAGTCATCAATCTTGTAATCGCCTAATTGTTCAACGATATTTGAGCACAAAGTCGGAAGATTTACGAAGCCCAAAGTGTAGCCGTCAGGTCTTGCCTGTGATAAAGCTGTCCATCCGATTGAGCCTGAGCCGCCCTCAAGGTTCTGAATTACGATAGTCCGGCCAATTTTCTCCGTTGCGAACTTCGAGAGAACTCGCGCGGTGTTGTCAGTTCCTGAACCTGCCTTGTAAGCTACGATGACAGTAACATTTTTCTTCGGGGCCCAAGCATAAGCCGCCGAAATCGTTAATGCGACGACAAGAACAGCAAGAATAAATCTTTTCATGAATAAATCACCTCGTGTAAAAATTTTTGGAGTGTCAAAATTATATCGCAATGAGACGTGATATAGTATTGCAATCTAAATGAACATAACAGGAGAAATTTTACCAATGGCAGAAAAATTTGAACTCGCAAAAGTCTTCACAGCTAATTCAGCTCTCTTCAAGACGGATAAGATTTTATGTGAAGCGATTGATTACAGCGTTGAGCATACGAAAGTTTATCATGAGGATTTTGCGGAAGAAGTTAATGTTAAGAAAGCCGGAAATGTTAAGCTCATGAAGGGCAGGACATTACAGACGGCGTTAAAAATTGGCAGGGAAAATCCGGGAAAAAAGATTGCTGTACTGAACTTCGCGGCTTCACAAAATCCAGGAGGAGGAATAGCGACCGGAAGCAGAGCTCAGGAAGAAAGTATTTGCAGGAGTTCAACACTTTATCCGACACTTGTCAGCGATAAACCAGAGGACGAGTTTTATTACTATCACCGAAATTCCAGTTGTGGTTATAAGGCAAGCGACAGATGCATATATTCACCGGACGTTGTGATTTTCCGAGATGATAACGATGAGATACCAGCGAAATTAAGGCCGGAAGAGTATATGAAAGTTGACGTGATTACGTGTGCTGCTCCTCATATCTTCAAGAACATAATAATCACAGCTGAGGAACTCTTTAATCTTCATGTCAAGCGCGCAAAAAATATTCTTCGAGTTTCAGCGTTTAACAATGTCGATATTCTCATAACCGGAGCTTTCGGGTGCGGAGCATTTCATAATGACCCGTTTATAGTTGCTTGGGCTTGGCGTGAAGCAATGAAAGATTATCAAGAGAAATTCGACAGCATAATTTTCGCGATATATTCACATCCAAGTTCATTCAATGACAACGACGGCGATAACTTCCGAGCGTTCCGTAACGAGTTCACAAATGTAGCTGAGTAATTCTCAAGTCATAAATGGAGTTGATTAATATGTATTCAGAAAAAGTTTTATCACAAGTCATCAATTGGAGAAGAGACATTCACGCTCACCCTGAGTTAAGCCAACATGAACAAAGAACTTCGGAATTGGCCGCAAATGTCCTTGAGAGTTTAGGCCTTGAGGTTACGCGCAACATCGGAGGCTTCGGAGTTGTCGGACTTCTTAAGGGGAAAAATCCGGGAAAAACTATTGCTCTTCGTGCCGACATGGACGCTTTGCCTCTGAACGAAGAAACCGGACTCCCTTATGCTTCACAGGTTAAAGACGTAATGCACGCGTGCGGTCATGATACACATACTGCTATGCTCATGGGTACAGCTTGTGTTTTGAGCGAAATGCGCGATAAACTCAACGGGAATGTAAAATTTATTTTCCAGCCTGCCGAAGAGTTCAACCCAATAGGCGGCGCACCAGGAATGATTAAGGACGGAGCACTCGAAAATCCCCACGTTGACGCAATGTTAGCTCTTCATGTCTGGCCATTATACGAAACCGGGAAAATTATCATGAAGGCTGGGCCTCAAATGGGAGCTTCGGACAGAATATTTCTCACGATTAACGGACAAACTGCTCACGGTTCAGCGCCAGATCAGGGAATTGACGCAATCGTTATAGCCGCAAACGTAATCACTGGCCTGCAATCTATCGTCTCACGCTCAATCTCGCCTCTGGAGTCTGTCGTCTTAACAATCGGGAAAATCAACGGTGGCTATCGCTACAATGTAATTCCTGACCATGTAGAAATTGAAGGGACAGTTAGGACAATTCGCGAGGATGTACAAGCAAGAATGTCTGAGCTAATCACACGAACAGCGAAGGGAATAGCTGAGAGTTTAGGCGGAATGTGTGAAGTGAAATACGTCAAGGGTTATCCTCCGATGATTAATGACGCTGAACTTGTTAATCTCGTGTCTGAAAGCGTCAAGAAAACTTCAGCGGATTTATTTATCGTTGAACAGCCAGAATTAGGAGCAGAAGATTTTGCGTTTTTCGCTCGTGAACGTCCGGCCGTAATGGCTTGGCTTGGATGTCGTCCGGCCAATATCGAGGCTAAGGATTTTGCAAAGTTACATAATAAAAAATTCTGCCCGGATGAAAATTGCTTCAAGTTCGGGATTGATTATTTCGTTCAGAGCGTTATTGACTATTTAGGGTAAATAAAAAATAAGCTCCCCCGATTTACACAAAGTCAGGGGAGTAAAATTTTCTCGTTATTACTTACCTTGATTTCTTTCCGAAGACCATTAACGCGCAAATTATCAACGCAAGACTTGATACTGATGAACAGCCTCCGCCAGAACCTCCTTGATTTACTCCGTTTTGTTCAGTTTCAGAATTTTCCTCAGGTTCAGAGTTTGAAGTTTCGAGCGTGAAGACTTTTATACAGGCATTACAAGCTCTGCTTTCTCCGTCGTCCGTAATGTTTTTTCCATCTTTCCAGTCCGATAATTCAGGCTTAGTTTCAGCATAGGCAAAATAACTCTCTCCAGTCCTTACGCTCACGGCTTTGAACGCTCCCGTGTCCTCAACTGCAGTCGGATAGTTATACGCTGAAGATGTCCCAAGATTTACGATGACAGAATAATATTCACCTTCTGAGACTTCAACAGGATTACTAAGACTTATTGTGTGATAACCTGCATACTTCATAGTTCCTGAGGCCGCCGGATTTTCAGGGATGCCGGGATTTTGCGTGTGAGTTTTTCCGAGCTTGTTAATGTAAATCTCATAGGGCACGTTATTGTCAGCAGTATGAAATGCCACATATCTTATACTCTCATTCTCATCTGCTCTTATGACATCCAGAAATAGCCATTATTGCCCCATCCGGTTCCCCAAGAATTTTTAGCAAGCCAAGCTCCTTTACCTCCTGCTGTAACATAATCATCATCCCAGCCGACTATATTAACAGCATGGCCGGAACCTTTTCCGCTTTCAAAGTAATATGCTCCCTGTGAAAGTCCTGAAGCTGAATGCTGGTACGAAATATACACTGCTCCGTGAGACATAATTAGACGTTTCACTTCATCACGATTTTTCTCGGTGATTGGTCCTAATCTGTACGCTTCTTTGAGCCTCAAAGGATGAGTGTAATTCTCAGGAGTTTTTCCTGCTGTAAGACTTGAAACGTTTTCAGCACTGGTATACGGCAAATCTTTTTCGTAAACAGTTCCAGAACGTGATAAAAATGCGATTGCCTTTGAGTTATTTCCGCCCTGATTTAGTATTTCTTTTTTCTCACTATTTAGCGCAAAAGCGTAACCTTCTCTAGTATCTTTATACGCAAACCAAGCCTGATAAAGTTCTGACAAGTCCGGCGCAGATTGACTTTGTTTCGAGACGTTATAACTTGCTTCGAGTGCTCCGAGCGAGGCAAAACTCCAGCAAGTTGCAAAACTGCCTTGATTTCTCACATCTGGCAGAAGGTTGGAACTTCGAGGATCATAGATTGACGGCAAAGTGTCAGCAGCAGAAAATGAAGCGTTCATGACGGAAGAATTTACGGGATTATTGGCGAGGTGTGATAGATCGAGAGGGTCAGGAAGATCACCGTAAAACTCTAAACCCTCAAAATATCCTTCAGGGTCCTCAATATAGCGTGTGTATTCTTCAGCTTCTGGGGCAAAATCGGCTGAGACGGGATCCCATTCGCAAATAAAAGGAAGTGAAGTGTTATTGCTGTAGCTGACGTATTCACCTGAAGAGTTAATCGCTAAAGTATCTCCGTTCCCACGTGCAAAAATTTCGGAAGTTTCTCCGTTAATCCATTGCCAGTTATTGCCTTCAAGCTGTCTTGCTCCTACCCAATATTCCGAGCTATTATCAGCCGATGCAAGCATAATCTCGATGGCTTCCCGTTCGTCCTGGTCGGTTAAGGTTGCCAAATGTCCGCCGAGATTTTCACAGTATTCTTTTGCTTCCTGCCAGGTATTTTGAAGCTCAAAAGCTCTGTAAGTATGTCCCTTGAAACTTATACCAGCAAAGCCCTTTTCAATATCAGCATTGGCCGGAGCAAAATCCCATTGATATATAAGCGGCTTTTCAGGATTTTCAAACGTCTGTATTCTCGCCAAAATCCATTTTACATTGCTGAAGGCTTCGGGAGTGTCGAGCGTCCATGTTCCACTTTTCACGTTTCTGAACCAATTAGAACGAAGAATTCTGCTGCCGTCAACATGCATAATCGAAATCCTGAAATCTGTACGATAAGAAGGCTGTAAAGCTGTTGATGTGTCAGAGGCTTTCACGAGTTTGTAATTTATGGCCGTTACATTTCCGTCCTGACTTATGACTTCGACATATGGTACACAATCAGCAAGCTGTTCATTCACCAACTTATAATTTGGGATTGTATTCTCTGCTTCTCCAGCGAAGACAATATTTTTACCGCTGTCGTTTAAAGCATCATACTCAAGCCAGTCTTGATCTATATGAACTTGCTTATACATTCCTAATCTGAATGTCTTACTTATGCCAGTGCTGACCTCATCAATAATTTCTTCTGTGTCGTCATCTCGGATTAAGTAACCTCCGCCGGGAATTGTTAAACGTCCTTCTGTCGTGAAATGTTTTGCTTCAGCTAAGATAGCATTATCAGTCTCAACGTCAAGCCAAAGCCAATAAAATTTTGCATTGCTGTAATCTGATTTGCCGTCAACTAACTTTGCTTCTGTCTCATAAGTTCCCCAGACTGACAACTCAGGTTCATTCAAGACTGAGAATTTCCATGTATATATTGTATCAATGTCATCATTCTCGTCCGTGGATAAATTCACTTCGACAAGCCATATTTCCCTTTCCTCGATTGGCTCATCGAAGGTCAATGTCCCTTCAGGAGTTTCACCCGCAGGAATATCAATCCATTCACTTCCATAAAAATAATCCCAATATTCTCGGCTGGCATTCTCAACCTGAAAACGCATATCGACATCCTGAGAAATCGGTGTTGAAGTGTCAGCAGGATTTACAACTCGCCATCTCAAACCTGTAACCTGAGAGCCGGAACGTATGAACTCGATATACGGCACAAATGAATTAAGCTGCTCCTGAGTTGTCCTGTAATTCGGGAATTTAGCTTGACCGTTGAGGCTTGGCCTGTCTGGAATTGTCCAGCTGACATTTACCCCGTTAAGTCCGTTGTCAGCTTCTCCGCATAAACGAGTTCGCTCGCCGTCGTCCTTGTAGAGCTCATAAGCCCATCTTCCATAAGTCGGGCCTAATTTCAGCGTCTGTGAAGTCCCTGAAACTCTCTGAATTTCTCTTCCGTTCCAAAATGAATAATTCCCGCCTGAGATAGTGAACGTTCCGGTAAGGTCAGCAACTTTTTTAAAGTCAATATCTCCGTCTGAGACACACACATAAACCTGAGAAAATCTCGCTCTCGAATAATCCGAATGTCCATCACGAAGACCAGCAAGAGACTCATGTTTTGCCCACATGTAAGGTTCTGCTGACGACGACGAAACAAGCAAGATAACTAAAAACGCGCACAACAAAAACTTTTTGAGGATGTTCCTAACGTGTTTTGGGATGGAAAAAATATTTTGAGCATTATAGCATGAAAAGTGTATATTATAATTGTGTGAAAATTTTTAACAGGAGGTAAATAATCTCATGAGTGAAAATAAACCCGAAGCGTTGATGCAGAAAAAATCATTCTTCGAGAAATTTATTTACGCAATTGAAGTAATCGGCAACAAATTCCCTCATCCTTTCTGGCTGTTCGTTGTCCTGTCGTTAATTTTATTCGGCTTGTCCTACTGGTTACAGGGTAAAGAAGTCAGCTACATGGTCAGCAAGGCCGGAAAAGTTACAGAACAGACCGTAAGCGTTGTTAATCTCGTCTCGTATGATGCGCTGCGAACATTTTTTGCTAATTTTGTGAAGACTTACATGAACTTTGCACCGTTGGGATTAATTCTCACGATGATGCTCGGAATTGGCCTTGTTGAGCAGACAGGAATGATCTCGGCTTTAATGCGCAAGACAATTCTCGGAGCTCCACGTGTACTTGTTACGGCAGTAATCGCAATCGTCGGAATTAACGCGAACTTAGCTTCAGACGCTGGAATAATCTTCACACCCGTAATCGCCGGAGCAGTCTTCAAAGCACTAGGACGTAATCCCTGGATCGGAGTTGCTGCGGGATATGCGGCAGGCTGCGGTGGCTTCACGGCAAATTTATTCATCGCAGGAACCGACGCGCTTTTATCGGGAATAACAGCTACAGCAATTGAAGGAGTTCCGTATATTCCTGAGGGAACACCGACACACCCGTTAATAAACTGGTACTTTATGATTGCCGGAACGTTCGTATTAACTTTCTTGACTGTCTACGTAACTGAACGTTATATAGTGAAAATGCTCGGTGATAATGAGACTGGTCATGATGAAGAAGAGCTGAAGAAACACGCCGTAACTCCAGAAGAAAATCGCGGCTTATTCTGTGCATTAATCGCGTTAATCGCATATATCGCTTTAATCGTCTGGATGACTTACCCGCAAGGCTCATTATTCAGAAATCCGGCCAATGGTGATATTCTTCCACGTTCACCGTTATTGAATAGCGTAATGCCGTTACTATTCGGATTATTCTTTGTTGTCGGGATTGCGTACGGAATTGGAGCGGGAGTAATCAAGAAGGGTGAAGATGTCCCGAAGTTAATGCAGAAGGGCTTAATCGGAAGCACGGGTTTTATGGTCGTAGTTTTGCCGGCTTCACTTTTCGTTGAACTTTTCAGGATGAGCCATTTTGACACAATTTTATCCGTTACGGGCGCTGAGTTCTTGAAGAGTATGAACTTGGGCGGAATTCCTTTACTCGTGTTATTTATCTTGCTCGTTACGTTCTTGAACATGTTCATGATAAGCGGTTCAGCTAAATGGTTAATCCTTGCGCCGATTTTCGTCCCGATGTTTGCTGGCGTGGGATTTTCACCGGCATTAACTCAGGTTGCGTATCGAATTGGCGACAGCACGACTAACATAATTTCCCCGTTGTCATATTATTTGCCCGTCATGATAGGATTGCTCGAGCAATATAAACCTGATGACAATACTGAAGTCGGAATTGGGACAGTAATATCAATGGCGATGCCTTATTCGTTGTTTTACTTGCTCGGTTTCACTGTGCTGTTAGTGATCTGGTATTTAGCGGGAATTCCTTTAGGGCCTGGAGTTGCTGCAGGACTGTAATTAAATTCCGGAATTAATGAAAATTTTCCCTCCTTATGAGATTTTTACGGGGAGGGATTTTGTTTTGCTTCACACCTTTCATGTTCACGAATTACAATAAAATTTATTCGGCCGGAGTTAAGGGAGCTAATTTGATTTACGAGGGCAGCAATTCAGATTATGATTAACAATAACGATCCTAACGCTCAAATTTCCTGCCGATTGCACAGCGTCAATATCAGAACTCACGGAGATAATGATAAAATAGCTCAAAAATTCAGGAGGTCAATCATGAAAAAGTTATTTTGTGCCGTAATCCTTCTCGTTATGGCGAGTTCAGCGAGTTTTGCTCTTTCTGATGCCGAGTATAAAGTCTTGATGAAGAATAAGAGTTTTGCGGCCGCCGATAAAGCTCTAAATTCAGCATGGAAAGACGCTACGGGTATGTTATACGGTTCGGACATCGACAATCTCAAGGAAAATCAGCGACAATGGATTAAAACAGGCCGAGACCGTGAAGCTCAAGCCCTTATGAACAGAAATAAACTCTCAAAGGCCGAAGCGTACGCCCAAGTTACGAACGTACGAGCTGAATACATCATGCAATACATCCGCGATAATATACCCCCGTATGAACGTTTAGCATACAGCATGAATAAAATTGCCCGGCAGATTTCACAGTCAACAAAGCCTTCTGCTCAGTCCGGAAAAATTAAAGCATGGAGCGGGAAAAATTACATCGTCGTGTTTGAAGTTAATGGCAAGGAGAATTATTTAGCCAGATTTTGGACGAATAGCAAACAGCATGTTTTTGACGATTTTTATTATCCAGGCATGAGATTATCTGACGCGAAAGAGTATCTTGACAGCGAAGGCTATGGAGATGATGACACTTACGTAGTCGGCGGAATTAAACAAGTTGTCGAGTTCGGAATAAACGGTAACACTGTCTCGTATATTAACTTTGTTCAAGCTGATATACCAATTCCCGAGAAAATCCAGAGTTTACTTGACAAATACGAGAGATAAAAATTATGCCCCTTAGTTCACAAGAGCTAAGGGGCTTTGTTATGCTTTCAACGGAAATTTTCTCTGTTCTCCGGCCAATAACTTACGAGCAAGGTTTAACGTATTTTCCCATTCGCTGAACACAAGATACTCTTCAACATGATGTTCATAGTTGTAGCCTACGCTTAAGTTCACTCCGCAAATTCTCTCGCATAAATATATAATATCTGTTGATGAACTCGTCCCAGCATCTTTATAGCCGGTATTTTCTTCAATAAACTTTCTGAACTCGTCAGTAACAGGAATATCATAAAACTTGTAATCCCTTCCGTTTCGCCGATCGAACTCGATTATGTATGAATGCTCGTTGATTTCCCGGAATAATTCTTTGTGGAAGTCTTGAATGTCTTGCGCACCAAGTGAGCCAATTTCTTCCTCGTTCGTGATTAATAATGAATGTCCGGAGTCTCGTAACTGCCACAAAATTGCACAACCTGCCCGGTCGTCAGCTCCAATTCCGTAATTTTCCTCGCATGACCTGTAAGTATCTTCGTCGTCGAGAATTATTTTGTGTGAACCTTTTGAGCCGGCAAAAAACGTATCAGCGTGTGCAACGAGTAAAACTCTGTCGCTCCGGCTTCCTGGAACGTAAACGCAATTTTTTACTCCGACGTGTTCATAGAGTTTTGCGTTCTTGAGCGTCAAAAACTTATCGAAGACTTCATCAACCGAACCTAGCTCATAATTAAGAAATGTCTCTAATACTTTTCTGTCAGTCATCGCATTATCTCCTTCGGGATTTCCTGATTCACGTAAACGCTTCATTTCCTCTAAAATTGGTATTGTCATGATGTGAGATAATCCTCTCGTTAAGAAATTTGATCTGTGTGATAAATCTTGTCAGTGAATTATTGAGCCATAAACAATGAGTAAAATTATAGCAATAAATCATGTATATTTAATGTGGGAATATTTCGTTGAGGAACTTGAAGAGGCCGGAGAATATTCCTTCACAAAGAAAGGCACGGGCTACGAACAGAACAGGACACTTCAGAATGATATAGACTTTCTTCGGGACTTGGGAGCGGAAATTGAAGCGTTAAGCGCTGGCTTGAAGATGACTTCTCACTTTCTGCCGCATATGAGTGAACATGCCGCGTCGTTATGGGAAAAAATTACGTGATACATCCCGAAAGATTTAGCGGAATACTCAAAGAAGGCCGTAAATATTCGTTATGCCTCGCCCGGAAATATAGCAAGACACTGGACGTTATCACCTTATGACTTTTATTTTCGCGGAAATTCCTGGTACATGATATCGTTCAATCACAAGCATAAAGCCCTGAGCACTCACAGAATGAGCAGAATTATTGAGGCCAATTTTGCACCTGATGAAGATTACGTTATGCCTGACGACGGCGGATTTACGCGCGATTATGTCTCGACAGCGTGGCATATTGCTCCGGGTAATGAAATGCACTCAGTGAAGATAAA
This sequence comes from uncultured Fretibacterium sp., assembly GCA_937915835.1. GTDB lineage: Bacteria > Synergistota > Synergistia > Synergistales > Aminobacteriaceae > JAFUXM01. The sequence continues at coordinate 15,356 of CALGHA010000011.1, forward strand.
ATTGTCGGGTAATCTCGCGGATTCCATGAGGGAAATTAAATGGCACCCAACACAGAAAATCGAAGAATTGCCCGACGGTGATATTATTCTAACAGCAGAAATCCCGTATCTCGACGAAGCGGCTCGCTGGGTATTGGCCGGAGCTCCGAAACCTTAAGCCCAGAACGAAAATTATTGATTAAACCTCCTGAACTTCACGCGTCTGACATGATGAGCAAACGTTGAACTCAGGACAAAACCGATGCTTAAGCCTAACAGCGACAGCACGCAATTAATCCCGTTAGCCTCGAAGCCGGCATAATCCCCCAGATATAAGCCAACAAGGGAATAAAAAAACAAATCGCCGGGAATTAATGGGATTATTGACGGGTAAATGAAATATGTCGATGGCTGTCGTCGAGTTACTGCGAAAAATTCAGCGTACAAAGCCGCAACCGAAGCCGATAACGTCATGTATAAAAGTCTGCTTGAGATTACAGGTGTCAAGGTCAAAAGAGCAATTCTCGCCAAAGCTCCGCCAAGTCCAGCAAAAATTAAATCTTTCGGAGTAATCCTGAACACAACGCCAAATCCTACTGAAGCTATGAATGACAATGCAACGAGAATATACGGATTAGTTAAAGGCTGAGAAGTCGCGTTAATCGTGATAAAACCTGAGAAAATTACGAGAGATAAATATACTCCCATTCCTAAAGCCATAGTCTCGATGAAAATTTTCAACATCTGCAATATTCCGTTAATCTCATAGCCGCATAAAAGATTTCGCATAGAATTAACGAGGGGAATTCCGGGAATTACGAGCATTGAGACGGTGATTAAAATTACCGGGAAATTATTGCTCATGTTGGAAGCTATGAAGAGGATTGCGGCAATCCCAGCGAGCAACATTGTGAACGCGTTCATTACTATTCTGTCAAGGCCTGTTTTTTCAAGAATGGGCGTGATGAAATGAATTAATGCCGTGATGACAGCAATAGGAATTAGCTCATGAAAACTTCCGCCGAACATGAAGCATAAACACGACATCGCTAAAATTCTTCCGAGTAAAACAACAATATCCGGATAATCTTGAACCTGCATAGCTCGCTCAAGCATTTGTGATAATAATTTGGGATTAGGCTTAATCTCCGTAACTTTGTAAGATAACCTGTTCAAACTCTTTAATCTCTCTAAGTGAATGCCTGCCGGAGGGATTGAGATTTGCCGAGATGAGTAATTCCCGGATTTGTCCTTTGCAGCTATGGACATGTGAGAACTTAGAATGAAAATGCTTACGTCTTGAAGATTATAGGCTTTGCAGATGAAGGAGACGGCCGCATTTACGCGTTCAAGATTGGCTCCGCTTAATACCATTTGACGGCTCAAGTTCACGCAGAAGGATAAAATTTCATCAATATTATTCATGCTTAGAACTCCCCTTTTTTAGCAATACTTTACACGATAAAAGCAGCTTTGAAAACTATTTTTTACGTTCTCGAATTTCAGCAAATACCATGTTCAGATAATCAGAGGCTTTTTTCCGCTCAGCATCGAGGATCGAATTAACCTCAGAAAAATTTACGGGCCTGTTGATTACGTCGAAGTCATCATAATTCTCAACATGTCTATTCAGTGTTGAGATTTAGTGAAAAGGCTGTACCGTGAAATGAGTTCGTAACTACATATTTTGCGTTGTCAATTAATGAGATGAAACGGAATACATCAGGAAGGATAATTTTTTTCTCGCGTCGGAAGAGATTTTGATTGAACTGTCTCCAGCTTGAGCAAATTCTTACGAGCTTAAGGCCGGTTTTCTTAGCTAATGCCTGAGCGAAATCGTTAATTTTTTTGTCGGTGTGAAGAGCGTAAATTAAAATGTAGTCCCCCCCCCCATTAGTAGTTTTTACGTATTTCCGCCACGTATTTCCACTGAGGCATAAAGTCGGGTCAATAATCTGCACAGCATGTCGGTAATTATAGCACTCACGAAGTATTTTAAGGCCCGAATCTTCCCTGACTGAGATATGACGGTATTGATTAATATACTTCTGAGTTTCAGCAGCTTCTTCTTGCGAAATCTCGGATGTTCCAAAACTGGAAGAAAACGAAAATTTATAGCTTCCTTCAGGTGCAAACGATAAATGCATAATTTTCTTGGTTTGTTCACCACAAGCCGGATTCCATATCTGATCGCTTCCACTGCAGAAAGCATCAGCATCAGACTTGTAGACTTCATCAAAACTTAATTTATTATCGGACATATGAAAATACTTGCGCTTGAACCCTCCGAATACTCTCGAAGTCTCATAGATGGCCGCAATCGCTGGTAAAATTTTAAATGGAATTGTAATCTTTCTTCCTGTCGTACATAAATACTTCAATCGCTGAAGATAATTCGGCTTTGAGGCGGTCTCAACAAATCTTACGTCAGCTCCGTGCTGCTTGAAAAATTCCTGAGTTGCTAAGGCCTGAAGCATTGAGCCGTAATTCCCGAAAGCCGCTATAGTGATGACATCAATTTTCACTTGGCATTTCTCCTTTCATGATAATCACGCTAAATATATCACAGAAAAAATCCTCCCGGCCTGTTTGATCCGGAAGGACTGAAAATTTTTTGCGTCGATAAAATATAACACGTTCGATTTTATTGCTTAATAATTTTTCGTGAGGATAACGTCAGCTTGTTATTCTGCTTTGTAATCTTTCGTGAGAACTAAAGCAACCTGTTTAGCGTCCTCGTAAGGATCCGAAAAGTCCGTGAACATCTTTCTCTCTTCGTTGACGGTGATACCCGCGCAGATCATATCAACCTTGCCTGAGTTTACGGCCATGAACAGCGAATCGAACGGGTAAGCAATAATCACAAGCTCCTTGTTGAGTTTACCTGCGATAAGAGCACACATCTCAATATCAATTCCCGTATAACCGTCGCCAACTTTAATATCATAAGGAGGGAAGCCGGATTCAGTTCCAACGTATAATTTTCCGCCTTCAGCTCCCTTGTGCAGGTCAATATCTTCGGGTTTAGCCGCTGTCGGGTCTTCCTTGTACTTCAGCATAATAGCTTCGAGTGAGCCGTCAGCTTTAATCTCAGCAAGAGCCTTGTTGACCTGGTCGAGTAATTCTTTGTTGCCCTGTTTGAAGCCGATTGCATATTGTTCAACAGTGAGGGCATCGGGTAAAATCGTCAGGACTTCGGGATCATTCTTCACAAATTGTTTTGCCGGAGCCTCGTCCATGATTGCGCCTTGAATTTTGCCGACCTTGAGAGCTTGAATTACGTCCGTAGCTTTCTCGTATGTCGTGAGCTGATCTTTTGCCTTGTCGCCGAGCATATTTTTCGCGATACCTTCAGCGATAGTTCCTCTCTGCGTGCCAATCTTGAGATTAACGAACTCGTCGGGCTTGGAGATGTTCAGACCGTTAGCAAAGCATACGCCCGCGCTCAAAGCCAAGATTATTAACATTGCCGCTAATTTCTTCATGATTAAATTTCCTCCATAGTCAAAAAATTTTTACGACGGATATTATATCGCAAGTCTCAAGAATGTAAATATTTTTTCGTGAATGAATTAATTAGTAAACTTTTGTTTATTATTCGCGCTGAGAATTATTACGGGGTTATCGGCTTTCATGAGTGTAATATCCTGAGCAAGTGATTTTGACGCTGAAGCTGAGATTTGCAGGCTCTCGAAGTTGTCCCAGTTGTGCAAGAAAGAATAAGCCGTGTTGAAAGTCTCAAGAGTTACGCAAGCAATTACGACACGGACGCTTTGAAACTGTGAGAGATATTCCAGGATTTCGGCCAATTCTCCGGAACTTCCGCCGATAAAGACGTGTGAAGGCTTCGGAAGAGTTTTAATCACCTCAAGAGCTCGGCCCTCGTGAACGTGAATATTATGAAGATGAAACTTTTTTATATTGCATGAAATTATGCTTAACGCTTCAGGTCTGAACTCGACGGCGTGAATATTGATTTCAGGATTAGCATAACCGACACTGACGCTGATACTTCCGGATCCTGCCCCAATGTCCCAGAATGTTGAAGATTTATCGAGTTCAAGACGGCTCAAAATTGCAAATCTCACGGCCTCTTTGGTCATATGCTTTTCGGGGATAAAGTCAGAGTTTCGCAAAAATAATTTTTCGTGAGTGTAAAAGTTTTCGTTCTTGATGAGAATAATTGAGAGTTCAGGAAATTCATAACTCGTGAAATTGGCCGGGCTTCCGTGTAAAATTTCCTCGTCAGGACTTCCCAAGTTTGAGCCGATGAAGACTTCAACGTCAAGACACTTTAACTTTTCGCATGCCCACTTAGGCGATATGACTTTGTCGCAGAATAATATTGTGAGCCTGTTTCGTTCGACTGCGTTTAAGAATTTCCCAGCGTCTAAGTTTCGTCCGTGTCCAGAGAGAATTTTTGCGTCGTTCCAGACTTCGCCGGCCTTTGCACAGATAACTTGAAGTGAGCTTATGCCGGGCAAAACTCGAAATTTTTCATGAGGGAATTTTTTCTGCAGAACTGGAAGCAGACTGAATATTCCGGTGTCGCCTGAAACTAGAATTACAATTTTTCCCGTCTCGTTCGCAAGCTGAGAGTAATTCTTGATGTCAATAACTTTCTTGCCAGATTGAACGAGATTAACGAAACGTGAAGCCGCAAAAATTACGTCAGCAGACTTCAAAGCCTCCTGAACTTCAAGAGTGAGTGAACCTGCTCCAGCGCCGGCAATTATGATTTCACGCGTCATAATTTTTCCCTAAAACTGCGCCCGTTCCATCAATAAACACAGCATCAACTTTCATTTTCCCGTTCGTCCTCTCCTCACACTTTCTTGAGATTATCTCGGCTAAATTATTCCAGACTTGATTAAATCCTGCTGAGTTCACAAGTTCGATTGCTTGATTTGTAGTGTTGCTGTGATAAATTTTCGTGATTAATTCCCTGTTTGCTCCGGCTAAAGCTAAGTGTGTACATAAGGCTTCAAGTTTTCCGTCGGCAATCTTGCTGTGAGTGTTGAAACTTCCTGCGGCCAATTTCAGCAATTTTCCTGGATGTCCGGTTATTATCACGTGTTCAAAGCCGAGTTCAGCCGCCTCATCAAGAACGTAACCGGGATAATTTCCGCATTGTATCAGGTTTCGAGTTTCGAGATTGAAGATTTGACGGGTAATTTTATCGCCTGTTCCTGCAAAAGTTATGAAGAGTTCACGGAAGCCGAGAGAGTAAATCATGTTCAGCTCAAGCGTTAAAGACTGCAACAATGCTTCCTCGTTCATGGGTTTCACAAAACCTGTAGTGCCCAAAATCGATATGCCGCCGACAATTCCTAATCTTGGATTAAAAGTTTTCTTTGCGAGTTCACGGCCATTCGGGACGGAGATGATTACACGCAGGGATTTTCGGGGAATTATTTCACGCACAGCAAGCTCAATCATCTTTCTTGGAACGGGGTTAATCGCAGGCTCACCAACTGGAACTTTCAGGCCCGGAAGAGTTACAATCCCGACACCTTCACCAGCTGTGAAAATTATTCTGCCGTCATCGTCATCAAGAATTTCAACGCGCGCTAAAATTTTTACGCCGTCCGTAATATCTGCTTTATCATCGCCGGAATATTTCACGACACCGAAAATATTTTCTCGTTCATGAAAAACTTTCAGGGTAAATTCATGGCCTTCGAGATTTTTCACGCTGATAAATTCGGGAGATTGGCCGGAAGTGATAAAGATTGCAGAAGCCTTTGAAGCTCCAGCGGCACAAGTCCCTGTTGTTATTCCAGTCCGTAAAGAATTGCGTTGATTATTGCACAAGCTACAGTTGTTCCGCCCTTGCGTCCACGAGCGATAATTCGGGGAATTTGGGTTAAAGTCTCGAGCATATTTTTAGCCTCGCTGACATTCACGAACCCGACCGGAACCCCGATGATTAATGCAGGATTGGCCAGACCTTCACGGACGAGTTCACACAGACGAATTAAGGCCGTCGGAGCATTGCCAATTGCGAAAATCGCTTCGGGAAATTCACGTACAGAACGCTCAATATTGACGATTGCACGCGTGAGGTTTCGGGCTTCAGCTTCGGCTTTAACGTCGTCGTCCGCAATATGAGAGATAATTTTTGTGCCGTAACGCTTGCTAATTCCCGACGCTAACATCAAAGTGTCAGTGATTATCGGAGCGCCTGACTTGAGGGCTTCACGGGCTTTCGTAACTGCTCCGTCCGAGAAAAATAAATTACTCTGGAAGTCAAAATCTGCCGTCGCATGAATTACTCGCATTATGACGGGTAAATTTTCGCTTGGACCTTCATATTTTCCCATTGAGGCCGCAATAATCCTCATGCTTTCTCGTTCGATTTCTCCGGGATTTATTATCATGATTTACACCTCGCAAGGGCAAAAGTTGAGTTCTCACACACAAATTTACTCCTCATAAGCACAGCTCCTTCACCAGCGGCAAATACACAGGCTCTTTCGCAGACGTTATCAGTTCCGACAATCTCAAGAACTCTTTGTGAACTCGTAAATTTTCCCGTTAAACTCTGAAGTTGTGAGGCTGTGAACGTTACGAACGGGATTTTATTTTTCTCAGCAAATAACTTCATAGCCGATTCATCGCGTTTAATGTCAATCGACGCAAGAGCCTTAAGCGACAACATGCTCACGCCCGCACCGTCGAGAAAATTTTTCGCGTCTCGTTCAAACTCTTCCGGAGCAATCCCCTTGTTACAGCCCGCGCCTAACACTAAAACTTTCGGCCTGAGAAATAACGTAACAGGGAACGGAACGGGAATATTTTCACAGGTTACAGCAACACCGACAGAATTATCATCAAGGATTTTTGCTGAAACGTGCTTTATCGCCGCCGGATTCTCGATGACGCAATCATTTTTCACAGCCCATTCATCGACAGATAGCAAATTATTTACGTCAGTTGCTGTAGTGATTACGGCTTGAGCATGAATTTTCCCGGCAATTTTCCGAGCGAGTTCATTAGCTCCGCCGACATGCCCGGACAAAATGGGGATTACGAATTTTCCCGTCTCATCAATCACGATTACGGCAGGATCCGAGAGTTTAGAGCTGACGTGAGGGGAAATCGCACGCACGGCAATTCCGCAAGCTCCGACGAAGATTAACGCCCGGACTTCGTGAAAAATTTTGCCAGTCCAGACGCTTAAAGGCTCGTTAATGGGATTGAGATTAAATCTCGATGGCGCAAAAACTTCACCGTCAAGAAAATCTGCAAGCCTCAACGCCAATTTTACGCCGTTACGAGTGAAGGCAGCTATTGCGGTATTCATGGGAAAAAGTTTTGTCATAAAGTCTTGACTTCGCAAATTTCTCATCGCTCAAGAACTCACCGACTAGGATTAATGCGGATTTCCTGATGTCCTTTGCAATTTCGGGTAAAGTCTCAAGAGTTCCGCGTAAAATTTTTTCTTCCGGCCAAGACGCTTTATAAACGACAGCCGCCGGAGTATTCTTGTCATAACCGCCGGAGATTAACTCATCACAAACTTTTTCAAGCATTCCAGCCGACAAGAACAGCGCAAGAGATGAACGATGAGCCGCAAGAGAGCTTAAACTTTCGCGTTCAGGAACGGGAGTTCTGCCTTCAAGACGGGAGATTATCAAAGTTTGCGAGAGTTCAGGGGTCATGTACTCAGTTTTGAGTGAAGCCGAAGCCGCAAAAAGTGAACTTACGCCGGGAATTATCTCAAACGGAATATTTTTTGCGCGTAAAGCCTCGAACTGTTCACGAACGGCCCCGTATAACGCAGGATCCCCAGAATGAAGCCGGACGGTTACAAGCCCCCTGTTATGGCCGTCAATGAGCAATGCAAGAATTTCTTCAAGCGTTAAACTCGAACTGTCGAAAACTTCACACTCTGAACTCGCATAAACCTTCAGAATTTCGGGATTAACGAGTGAACCGGCATAAATTATCCGCTGGGCTTTACGCAAAATTTCGGCTCCTCTGACGGTAATTAAGTCAACTGCTCCGGGCCCTGCTCCGATAAAGTAAATCATAGCTCGACAATCTTTAATCCCATTGACAACGCGAGTTCTTCATACTCAGGAAATTTATACATCAAGTTTGCTTTGACGTGAGCATCGCTTGAGAGAATTACACTGCCGCCGTGTTCAGCAATGTATTTCAGCATTGGCCGAGACGGATAAGGGAAATCTTTATAGCCTCGTGCAACTCCTCCCATGTTAATCTCAAACGGCTTGCCCGTCTTCAATAGCTCATCAATTGCCGAAGTCCACGCAGCAACGTAACGCGGGTTATTCTCGTCAAAAAATTTGTTACCCTTGTTGAGCCTCGTGATAACGTCAAAATGTCCGATTATGTCAGCATTCGTTTTTCTCACGACATCAGCAATCGTAGCAAAATATTTTTCGGCGGCCTCGTAAACGTCATCATGGCAGACGTGAATTAAGCGTGTGAAAATTTCATCGGTGTGTTCGACGCAAATATATTCGCCGTCAATCAAGACATAATGCACTGAGCCAATAACGTAGTCAAAACCTTTAGCTGGGAAATCCGAATAATAATCCTGCTCAGTTCCGCAGAAAATCTTAATCTGAGACGCATATTTTTCCTTGAGCGCGTTAATCTCAGCTTTGTAGCGTTCAGTGCCATCAATTGACATGCAAGGCTCCTCATCAAACGACGTATAAGAATGTCCGGAAAATCCGAGCTTCTTCATTCCCCGTGAAATTGCCTCAATGATAATTTCTTCCGGAGAATTTTTGCCGTCGCAGTAGCGTGTGTGAACGTGAAAATCAGATAAAATCATGAAGTCATTTTCTCCTGCTTGACTTTTTTATCGATAACGTGGCGTGAGGCCAATTCCCGCAAAATGTCCTTAATCTCAATTCCCATTTCTGCCATCAAGACGAGCATGTGATAAATCAAATCCGAAATCTCGTAAATTGCCTCTTTCCTGTCGTTTTTCGCCGCAATTATGACCTCTGAACTTTCCTCGCCAATCTTCTTGAGAATTTTATCTAGCCCCTTCTCGAATAAATATGACGTGTAAGAGCCTTCTTTTTTCTCAAGTTTACGGCCTTTGATAAGCTCCATAAGTCCGCAAAGCGTGAATTTCTCGTGTTCGTCGTCTTCTTCACGAGGCAAAACGTCATCGACGAAACAGGAATAATTCCCCAAATGGCAGGCCGGGCCGTCAGGTTTAACGTAAACTAAAAGCGTATCGCGGTCACAATCTGCTTTTATCTCGATAATATGCTGATAATTCCCGCTCGTCTCTCCTTTGAGCCATAATTCTTTTCTCGAACGGCTCCAGAAACACGTTAACTTTTTCTCAAGCGAGATTTTCAGGCTCTCTTCGTTCATCCATGCCATCATTAGGACATCGCCCGTGTCATCATCGATTACGATTGCGGGGATTAAACCGTGCGCATTAAACTTTAATTCATCAATGTTAATCATATTTATAACCTCACAGGAATATTTTGCTTGGACATTTCGGCTTTCAAGTCATTAATTGCAACCTCGCCGAAGTGAAAAATTGACGCGGCTAATCCGGCATCAACTCGGGGGATTTCGTGAAACAGCGTGATGAAATCCTGAATGCTCCCTGCTCCTCCTGACGCGATAACCGGAACACTGACGACTTCACACACAGCCTTCAACATTTCCAGGTCAAAGCCTTGTTTAACGCCGTCGGTGTCAATCGAGTTCAGCACGACTTCACCGGCTCCGTTCTCGACGCATTGACGAATCCAGCCGATAGCCTCAATTCCGGTATCATCACGCCCCCCGCGAGCGAACACGTTAAATCTGCCGTTGACGCGCTTGACATCAGCCGAGATTACGACACATTGAGAGCCGTATAACTTTGCGGCTTCCGGGATTAACGAGGGATTAGCGATTGCGCCGGTGTTGACGCTGACTTTATCGGCCCCGCATGACAAAACGCGTTCGAAGTCCTTAACGCTGGAAATTCCTCCGCCGACGGTCAACGGGATAAAAACGTTTTGTGCAGTCTCGCGTAAAATGTCAGTGAAAATCTTGCGTCCGTCAGAAGAAGCCGTAATGTCGTAAAAAACGAGTTCGTCGGCTCCGTTGTCAGAATAGAATTTTGCAAGCTCAACAGGAGAATTTACATCGTTCAAGCCCTGAAAGTTTACGCCCTTCACAACTCGCCCGTTGCGAACGTCAAGACATGGGATAATTCGTTTCGTAATCATGATTTAGTCGCCTCGATTGCTTGAGAGATTTTCACAGCTCCGGTGTAATAAGCCTTGCCGATTATAGCACCGTAAAGGTTGAGTTTTGCCAGAGCTTTAACGTCGTCGAGTGAACTTACCCCTCCTGACGCAATTATATTCATGCTGAGTTTTTCGCTCAAAGTCTCGTAAAGTTTTACGTTCGTGCCCTTCATCGCTCCGTCTCGTGATATGTCCGTGCTGATTATCGTAGTTATGCCGTCGTCCTGCATTCTTTGACAGAAATTTACAGCCTCAAGCTCCGAATTTTCCGTCCAACCTTTTATCGCAACGTTTCCGTCCTTAATATCGACACCAACGGCAATTTTATCGCTCCCAAACTCTTTTACAGCTTCAGCCGCAAAATTTTTGATTACTACAGCCGAAGTTCCGAGAATTACTCGCTCAACTCCTGAACTCACATAATGTTCAATCGTCTTCATGTCTCGAATGCCGCCGCCAACCTCACACTTCAAGCCGCAAGCCTCGCGAATTTTCATCACAGTATCGAGATTAACGGCCTCGCCTGAACGTGCTCCCTCCAAGTCGACAATGTGAAGCCACTGTGCACCTTCTGACTTGAATTTTCTTGCTGTGTTGACGGGTTCAACGTCGTAAATCGTCATGTCGTCGTAATTCCCGCGCAAAAGCCTCACAGCCTGCCCGTGAAATAAATCTATAGCCGGTAAAATTATCATGCTTTCACCTCACAAAATGCCTTCAACATCTCAAGTCCAACATTGCCGCTCTTCTCAGGATGAAATTGAACGCCGTAAACATTCTTGTTCTGAACTGCCGCCGTCAAGTCAGCTCCGTAATTCGTCGTCGCCGTGATAAATTCTTCCCGACAAAAAGCCGCGTAAGAATGCACAAAGTAAACGTGTTCGCCCTCGTGTGAACGCGAGAAAATTTCTGAAGGGTTCGTGAAGTTTAGCGAGTTCCAGCCCATTTGAGGGATTTTCAGGCCAGCAGGAATGACTTCAGAGATTGCGCGGATTTCACCAGGAATAAGATTTAAGCCGTCAAACTCGCCGAACTCGTAACTCTTCGTGAACAATAATTGCATTCCGAGACAAATTCCCAAGATATTTTTTCCCTTGTGAGCTTCGTTAATCAATGGCTCAGCAAGCCCGGACGAGAATAATTTTTCCGCCGCATCTCCAAACGCTCCGACTCCTGGCAAAATTATTCGATCAGATTTTCTCAAGTCATCGGGATTTGACGTAACGCGAACGTCCTGACCGATGGCGTTAAATGAGCTTTCGAGTGAGAATAAATTTCCCACGCCGTAATCAACAATTGCAATCATGAAATAAAATCCTTTATGTGAAATTTTATGCCAGAAAAATATAGCACTATCAACGCACAAAAAAAAGCCCCGCAAGTTTTATCCTACGGAGCTGATATCTTCTGCCTTAAGTGCTTAATGAGTGCGCTTTAAGCGTTTATGAACGTCTCTTGCGAAGGAATAACGGAGCCGCAAGTACTAATGCTAATGCACCAAATCCAGCATCGCATCCGCCGCCTGAACTGCCTACTGAGCCGTTGTTGACGTTAGCAACTGTTACAGATAACCTTGTTGTTGCTGTTTGGCCTTCTGCGTCAGTCGCCGTAATCGTTACTGTATATTCGCCCTCTGCTGTCGGCTTAATCGTGGCTACTGCAGTCTCGCTATTGATGGTTACCCAATCAACTGATGCTGAGTAGCTGACGGCACCACTGGCGTTCTTCGTCTCAAGGTTGGCTGTAGTTTCCTGTCCAACCGTCATTGTGAACGTTAAAGGATCAGCCGTTACTGAGAACGTAGCTACGACTTCGTTGACCTTTACAGAAATCTCTACTTCGTCCTTATTGCCAGATCCATCGGTCGCCGTAATCGTTACCGTATAATCTCCTGCCGCTGTCGGAGCAAATGTCGCAACGTTGCCGCTGAAGGTTACCCATGTCTCAGAAGCAGTGTAGCTTACTGTGCCCTGAGCATTCGCAGGTGTGAGCGTTACTGTCGTTGTGCTGGCCGCATCAACCGTTACACTTGTCGGGTTAGCACTAATTGAGAACGGATTAGGTGTAGGAGCAGGATTGACTATTACAGTCGCTGTGTCGCTTGCTGTTGCACCTGCCGCATCCGTAGCGTTAACCGTTACGGTGTAAGTTCCAGCCGCCGTTGCTGTGAGCGTCGCTGTGTCGCCCGTGAACGTTCCAACCGTAAGACCAGTCTTATCAACAGTCGCTGTGTAAGTTACTGTGCCGCCTGTTGCTGCTCCGGTTGATTTTGCCGTCAATGTTCCAGTATCAGGAAGCGTGAACTCAGCATTGCCTACCGAGATTGAGAACACATCACGCTGAGTTACTGTTACTGTCAATTTCGTTGTTCTGCCGTCTGCAGCCGTAAGCGTTACTACGATAGGAGCACCGGCAAGTGCCGCATCCGTCGGAGCCGCTGTTACAGTCGTTCCGTTGACTTTTACCCACTCTGTGTCTGATGATACAAGCGCAACACTGGCTGTTGCTGTTACTGTCTCGCCGACTTTAACTGTAAGAGCCGCAGGAGTTACGGTTATATCTTCCGGCGCAGCTGCTCCAGCATATGTTACCGGCCACTGATAGTTATACTCGTTGTCGTTGTCCTCAGCACCAAGAATGGATACAGTTGCTTTCGCTCCGTTAGCAAGGTCGCCTAATGGGCCTGCATACTTTACGCCGATAACGTTCTCTCCATCACGGTCGAGCATTGGCTTTAACCATAACGGCATGAATAAGCTGTCCTCATCATTAGCAACAGTTATTCTGCTCGGGAATTCCACCGTGTAGCCCTCTGCAACAACATCATGTGAACCAGTTGTCGGCGCAAGCTCAGCATAAGGAGGATCGAGATCTTCATCTTCTTCGTAAACTGTGACTCCAAATTCAAACGGGTCAGCTCCTGTACGAACTGTGTCCGTTACAGAAAGGATGAATTTCTGTTCGATGTCTTCGTCTTCCGTTGTATCGTAATTACGTCTTGCAATGCCCTCAACGATGAACATATCGCCGGATTCTACAGTGTAAATTTCGCTCGTTACGTCTTCAGACTCAAAGCTCCATGCAATTTCGCCCTCATAGCCCTTTACCTGGAAGATTGCCGTGTATGTACGTCCGGCAATTGCGCCGTCAAAGTTATTGCTGACCTCGACGATTTCAAAATCGGGCTTCTTCACTAAGACTGCAAACTCAGCTTTAAGCGTTCCGACCGCGATTGTATAGTTGTACGTGCCTTCTGCAAGGTCCGCCGTAGCAAGTTTAAGCTCGATCGTTCCGTTGCCGGTAACTTTTCCGCTCATCGCTGCAAATTTCGGTGCGTCGTCAATCGCCGTAACTGTCCAGTTTCTAACCTCATCCTCATCGCCGTATACAACGCTTACTTTGACTGTTCCCTCTTCAGGAATTGTCATCGTCGTCGTCGGGGCAACTTCAAGATGAAGAGCAACTACGTTAATCCTGAACGTGTAGAGCTTATGATTGCTCGTTAATGCATTGTCGCCCTCATAAGCAAGAATGCTGAAGTCGTACGTCCCGGGCTCAACTCCCGTAAGATCTCCGGTCTGATATGCAATCGTTGATCCGTTGCCGTAGAAACCGAGCCAGTCAGGAAGATCATAGCCGAGAAGGTGAACATCTCTGCTCAAAACATCTTCAGGAATATCATAAACGCCGCTTACAGAATCGCCGTTGATTACTACCGTGTTGTTAAGTGTCGTAGCAGGGATCGTGTCATCAGGGCTCATTGCCGCATGAAGCGTGAAGTTGACAGGTACAGTGATAATCGTTCCGTAGCCGTCAGATCTTACTCCCTTGATTGAAACTCCCTTGATTGCGTCAAACTTTGTTCCAGTATTGCCGAGCAAAGTCGATGAAAGGCTCACGATTACGCCGTTTCCGTCAGGTGTAATCGTAAAATCACCCGTTATGTCGCTTGATTTCGTCGTTCTGCTCAGATAATCGCCGTCGAAGAGTACTGCATCAATTGTGCCTACCTTTGCTTCTCTGCTATTTGCATCAGGCATGAAGTAATCGGTCGTGATTGTGCCGTCGTTCCAGACATAGCCGTTCTCCGTGTAGACAGGAGCCGCCGCCGTCTCGTATGTGGCCTTCCTTACACCGTCAACCTTAAACTTTACAGTTGCAGCCCTGCCGACTGTGAAGTCCGTCTCGTCAACTGCTTCAGTCTCAGCAGTGCTCCACTGAAGACCCTGCGCAGGAGGAGTTACTCCCTCACGAATGAATGTATAAATCTTAAAGCCGGGAACTACATCGTCAGCAAAATCTACACGACTACCGCCAAGTATCGCAGTCGCTATAAGCGCTAACTGTACATCTACGGGGTTATCGCCAGTGTATGACGTTCCAATAAGTCTTATATACTGCTCGCCGAAAGTTACGTCAACTTCAGCTCTAAGAGTTATGTCATCTCTGACAAGAGTTTCTGATAAAGCAGTCTCATCGAGAACATTGCTGACTCTCCACTGTGAACCGTCTGAATATGTCGCAAAGTACGGTCTTAACCTAAATGTATGCTTTACACCATCAAGGTCAATATAGTAACGGGTCGTATTTCCGTCTGCTTGGGTATTTAAGGTGATTTCCTCGCCTCTGTAGATAACCTTGAACGGGATCTTTATAGCGAAGTTATGACCGTCACCAAGTCCGAACTCCTCGCCGCCTCTGATGAATGACCCGCTTCCAAGTGTTAAGATAGCAAGTTCTTTTCTTTCTTCGACCGTAACACCATTAGGATCTGCATTTGCTGAAGGGATACGGAACCTGAAAATAGGATTATTGACAGTTGCGAAACCATCTTCATAATTTCTATCCTCTGTTGTACCCAGCATCTTGAAACGCTCGCCGATCGTAGTAAATCCGTAGCCGTCAAAAATATCAAGATCTGGTTTCGCTCTCACCATTATATTACCAGGATAAACTCCAAAGGCATCCTTTGAAAGCGTAATATCTCCTGTAACGTTGACTGAATACTCGCCGCCTTCATTTGTAACGCGGTTTCTCTTGCCAATCTGAGTTGTGAATGAGCTGTAGTTCTGCAGTGCGTCATCGTTAATTATACCGGCATCGTTAAACCAATAATCTTTAGGATAAATACCATCAATAAAATCATCATCCCAAGCAGGTACAGGATTAGTGCTTCCCGCGAATGTTAAATGTCCGTCAATCGTTGCTCCTCTGGTGATCTCAAGTTTTACATCTCCCTCAGCATACAGGCTGTTTTTGTGAGCTAACGGGAAATACTCTCCATTACCAGTGAATTTGACATCAGAATCCTCCTTGATGATAACCTGATGGAATTTGTTATTAAAATCAGCCTCAACTCCATCACCTTTTATATCGCCGCTAAATGTGACTCTCGAAGGATAAGTTGTCTCAACACTGAACGCACGAATACCATTATCAGGAACTACGTATCTGGTCGGGAAGTCCTTATTCTCGCCTTTGTTCGCGTATATATTAACATCGCTCAAAAGTATATCGGAATTTGTAGCTGCTGTAATCTTCGCCATGTGATCAGCTACGGGGTTTCCTGTACCGTCAATCTTTAAGCCCGTAAAGTCTACTCTGCTGTTCTCCATAAAATGGAGATTACCGACTGTTAAAGCAGCATTAGCAGTAGCGTAAACTATCTGTCCGTTTGCGTCTACGTTCACTGCACCGGGTCTATGGCCTCTAAGCCAGATGCTTCCTACAGTGTCGTTCTCCATCGTATCGCCGCTGACGTTCAAAGTCGCAGGGCCGTAAACGATCAAGTTATCAATCGTAACATCTGCGCTTCTAAAAATTTGGTGAGAGAAAGGCCTATCGGTGGCATTCGTAGAATAAAGTCCTACGTTGCCTTTCGTACCGTTAATCGTTCCCTCGAAATCAATGTAATTATCAGCAACCGAGTCCGTTAAAACAAGTACGGCTTTGTCCTCAATATTAGGAGAAGCAGTGTTGTTGATTGTGATTGTGCCTTCACCGGTGATCTTAGAGACTGCCAAAACACCATTATCAACTATGGCATTTCCACCTGATTTAACATCAAGAGTAATATTCTTAGTGTCAATCCTCATGCCGTTGTCTTTAGCGATATAAGGCTCGTAAGGATAAATTTCAGCGGTGCCTTTGTAAATAGCATGATCTTCGAACCTTGTCGTGCCGTTAACTACAAACGTGAACGTTACGTCATCATTTTGCTCAATCGACTTTTTACCAAGCTGAAGCTCTGCGCCTGAAGCAACAGTAATTGAAGGCGTTTCTCCGGGCGACCATGTCGGAGAACCTGCAAGTCTAAGTATACCCTTAGCAACGTTCAGACTTAACACTGAATCATCAAGAGCATTCTTAGATACCAAAGTTAATTTTCCGTCTCCGGTTTTTGTTACTTTGGAGTCATCATCGTCATCATGCGGAAGAATTTGACCTCTAAGCACAAGATTTCTGAGTACATTAAGATTGCCGCCTGCCTTGAGTTCTGCTCCGTCAAGGTCGTGAGTTCCCTCAGGAATATCAAATGTAAGAATTGAAGGTGAAGGATTATCGTCATCTGGTGGCAAAAGCTCAATAGTAAGCTCAGAACCTCTTAATGCCCAACCGTTTCTTACGACCAATTCGCCGCCTTGATAAACTGTATATGTAGAAGCACCATTAACAAAGCCTGAAGGTTTCAGGAAAGCCGGATCTTCGGGATCATCGTAAACTGAAGCCCACTCATCGAGAACAACTTTTCCGTCTTTATTAACCGTAATATCAACTGCTCCACCACCTGCATCGACACCTTCAGCCTCATTAGCTCTGAACGGAGCGTTGATAATGAGGTCATTGCCTGCATTAACTTCAAACTCCTTATCAGCATCAAGAAGAATAGCTGAGTTTGTTCCGCTCTTACTAATTGTGAACTCTACCCTGTTACTAGCTCCAACATCATTGAGAACTCCCTTAGAGTTGAAAGTCTTCGTCGGCCAAGTAATAACAAAAGCACCGTATGTACCATAACCAGGATTATCATTAGGTGTCGGAACAGGGAGTCTTAATTCAGCCTTCTTTGTACCATCTTTAAGCGTAATCTTCTCAATGGTAACTGGACCATTAGCTGTTAAGGCAGCAGGAAAATAAAAAATTGCATCTCCGCTAATCGTCAATTCCTCTTCACCTTCCGTACTGTCGTCGTATACAGCATAAGGCCCCTTTTTGTCCTCAGGTTCTTCTTTTACAATTGCGACTTCACTAAGAGCTGCAAGCGATGAAGCGGCCGCAATGAGTACCATAAGGACAGAGAGAAGAAATACTCGTAAACTTTTATTCAAAACCATTTTCCTCCTTCCAAATAAAACCACTCCACATGAAATTACACAAATTATTCCATGTGAACAAACAATAAACGCGCGCCCGCAATTTCGACATGCGAGCAAAATCTAGTTCTCTACCGTTATCCTTCCCACTGATAACGTGCGGCAAAACTCCAGCCATTCTTACACGAAGCCGCCGCAAGCAGTCTGTTTCCTTCCCTTATCAGAGCAGACCGCAAACGTAAAACTTTGTTCATGAAAACCGCAGCGTTACTCAATTTAAGCACCCCCTAAATGAAAATTACATCCCTGAAGAAATTTAAGGCTGTCCCTCGACGCACCCGGGATGTCATAAAGAAATTCGGCAGAAGACACGCAGAATTTAGAACAGCTCTAGAAGTCTGGGTACGCCGTTACGTTGAGAATTATACACGTAAAACCACTCAAAACGCAATACTTAATTTTTACCGCGCAAATTTTTGTATTATATGCAAAGAGGAGGCGATAAAAATTTTTGACGGGGATAATAGCAGAATTTAACCCTTTACACAAGGGCCATGAAAAATTAATCAGGTTCGCGAAATCTGACGGAATAATAGTAATTTTATCAGGAAATTTCACACAAAGAGGAAGTCCGGCGATTGTCGACAAATTTTTTCGGGCTGAATTGGCCGTGAAGGCTGGGGCAGATTTGGTGCTTGAGCTTCCGTTTGTTTATGCGTGTTCGGCTGGTCAGGATTTCGCACGAGGGGCAACCGAAATTCTCGGACGCTTGGGCTTTGTTGACACTCTCGCGTTCGGAATGGAGGAGCCGGAGTTTGACTTCATGCCTCTTGTTGATGTCATGTTGAACGAGAACGAGGATTATAAACTATTTTTGCGTGAGGAACTTGACAAGGGAGCTTCATTCACGAAGGCTAACTCTCTTTCGCTGGAGAAAATTTTACCGGGAAGCCGTGAATTTCTCGTGAAGCCTAATAACCTTCTGGCTCTGTCATATATTCTTGAGGTCAAGCGGAATAATTATAATATGAAGATTATGAAGCTGAGACGTTCGGGGAATTTTCGGAGTAAGGATATTCGGGAAAATCTGAATGACGAAAAATTTCTTGACATGCTGCCGGAATATTCACGAGAGATGATTTGTTCGTGTGAGAGATTAAGCGATGAAAGTAAATTATGGCCGTTGTTGCAGAATATTTTTCTCAGGAGCCGAGCTGAAGACTTGCGAAGAATTTACGGGATTGATGAGGGCATCGAGGGATTATTCTTGCGCAACTGGAGAAGCTCTCAGGGATTTGATGACTTTATCGGCCGGTGTGTGTGTGCAAGATATACGCGTGCTCATATTCGCCGGAGATTGATTTACATTTTGCTGGGGCTTGACAGATGGGAAATTTGGGGAGCATTGAGGCGTGAAATTCCTTACGTGAGAGTTTTAGCCTTTAATGAACGCGGCCGGGAAATTCTGAGACGACACGGGAAAAACTCAGACATAAGGATTATCACGAGGCTGTCAGAAGCTAAGACACGAGACGAGAAATTTTTTGCTCAGATTGAGTTCAAGGCTTCGGAGCTATACGAATTATTAATGAAGGAACCTGACATGAAACGAGAAAGTCATAGAGTGCTACAATTCCCCTAAATTTTTATTCAAGGAGAGATTTTTTCTTTATGACACGAAAACTTTTCACAGGAATTTTTTTACTCGCAATTCTAGGACTTTCATGCTGGGGATTATGGCCGAGATTTCAGGTTGAACAGATGAATAATAACGTCTCAATTGTCGTAGATTATCGGGAAATCGTAACGCTGGCGAAAAATTCGGGCTTGACGGTTGATGAAGCTATTGACATTTTAAAGCATAACGGATTAACCGGCTTAATGGTCAGTGAGCTTATCGGCGATAACGCAGACAAAGGAATTGGCCACGCTGAACTGAGAAAAGCGTCTGATCCCGAACGAGGTACAGAAGGTACGATATTCTCAATTATTCCGAACAGTCCTCATAAAGATTTGCTCAATGAATGGCTGAGAGTGAGATTTGCGGTTTCAGGCGACAGGAAAACGGGGCCTTTGTTCCTTCCGATGCCTTCAAACATGTTACGAAGTTCCGGAGTGATCCCGGACATTGACGGACTTGACGCGGCGAAAAAAGCGGGCTTGAAGATTTATTATCGTCCTGCACCTTCTCCAGGCCATTTATCGGACCGGGCGGCTGTTATGCTCAGAAAAGTTCATGAGATGTATCATGTCGATGTTTTTACGCCTTCAGGTGAATACGTCTCAGGTTATCCGGATGTGAGTGCGCTTGCTAATGTCGCTAAAGATTGCAATATTCCGGTTGCTAAGGTCGAATTTTCGCGTCAATTGGGAGAACCTCAGCTTAACGCCCAAGTTTTGCCCCGAATAATCCCGTTACACAGCGTTACGAATGAAGAGATGACCTCACGAAGGATTACGCGTGCGGCTTTACGAGACAGATTGATACGAGCGGCCGTTGAACGTTCAATAAGATTATTATTGCTCAGGACGGCTCCGGCTAACACGTCAAGTTTCAAGTTTAACGATTTTGCCGAAGAAGTAAGATTATTAGGCGAGGGCTTGAAGTCTCACGGGTTTAATCTTGCCTGGCCCGGCAATGTTTACTCGTCTCGTAAACTCAGTGCTAATATTTTCGCGGCTCTAGCAATGTCTGGAATTTTGATGTTCTCGGTTTATTGCTATCTTGTGAGAATGGGAATGAGTAATAATATGAAGAATGCTGTAACTTTTGCGATTTCCGGAGTAATTCTCGCGTTGGCTATGCTGAAAGTTGCGATAATAGCGAGATTGGCCGGAGCATTAACGGCACCGATGATTGCTGTAGAAGCGTCGTTGCTGGCGATGGACGACGGAAGGAGCCGAAAAATTATTCCTGCGTTTATCTTTGCGATTGTCGGCGGACTTGCTCTAGCTTCGTTCTTCAGCACAGCGGCTTACATGCTCAGGCTAAACACGTTTTCGGGCGTAAAGCTCACGTTAGTTCTGCCTCCGTTGCTTGTACTCGTTCATGACCTGAAAAATCGAATTCATCCGGAGTCAGTAATGCAATTCTTCTCACGTCCTCCATTATGGGGGGAAATTTTCGTCGTCGGAGCATTGCTTGCAGGCGTGGGATTTATCGTGTTCAGGAGCGATAACGTCGCGAACATCTCAAATCTCGAAAACTCAATGCGTGAAACTCTTGAACGTTTATTAATCGCTAGACCTCGAAGCCGAGAAGTCTTCATAGGTTATCCGTCAATTTTATTGCTGGGCTTTCTCGTGAGGAACAATTATTTTGCGAATTACCGGGAAATTTTCAGGATTGGCGCGGCTCTGGGGTTTTCGTCGGTGATTAACAGCTTCTGCCATTTCCATACACCTTTAGCATTAATTTTACTTCGAGAGTTTAACGGTTTATGGACTGGCTTAATCGTCGGAATTATTCTTGTTGGGTTAATCAAGTTCGTGTTAATCCCAATCTTGAAACTTTTGCGGCCAATAATCTCATGAGAAATTTTTTCACGAACAGCAAAATATAACACGTTCTATTTTTACGTTGAGAAAATTTATATCATGAGAAAATTCAAAGCGGCATTATTGGGATATTACGGCTTCGGAAATTTAGGCGACGAATTATTATTGCAGGCATGTATCGACATTCTAGAGAGGAACGGGATTAAGCGTGAAGAAGTACTTGTGCTCTCGAATAATCCCGAAGAGACGGCTAAAACTTTTCATGTCAAGTCAATAAATCGCTGGAAATATCGTGAGGTCATGAGCGCTTTTCGTGAGACTGAGACGTTAATACTCGGCGGCGGCGGATTGTTTCAGGACGTTACGAGCTTGAAGTCCTGCGTGTGGTACTGGGGAATTATGAGACTTGCGAAATTTTTAGGCGTTAAGCTCTCAGCTTGGGGACAATCAATCGGGCCTCTGAACTCGAAAGTGTCAAAATTTTTTGCTGGCGACGCGTTGAGATTATGCGGAAAAATCCACGTCAGAGATGATAACTCGTTGAAATTGGCCGGAGCTTTGGGCTGTAAGAAAGTCATAAAGGGAAATGATTTAGTCCTGACATTGAAGCCTGAAAAATTCACGTCTCAGAAAAAATTCATGCTCGTAAATCTCAGGCCCTGTGCTCAGCTTGAAAAGTTTGTGAAAGTCTTGAAGCCTCATGTTGATAATGAAGCTGTCGGAGCTGCATTATCCCCCGAAGATGAAGGGCCTTTGAGCTTGTTGGGACTTGACAGGATTATTCGAGTGAGAAATTTTCAGGAGGCCGGAGCCTTATGGTCTGGAGCGTCTTGTGCTGTCGGAATGCGTTTACATTTCGGCGTATTGTCGCGAATTTTCAGGACACCTTTAGCATTAATGCCTTATGACGTGAAAGTCTCAGAATTTGCGAAAAGTTCAAACGTTCCGTGCATAGTTGATGAGTGGCGTGAACCCGTTATGCCTCGTGAAATTCCTGAAGACGTATGCGGTGAAATTCTCTCACTGTGATAAAATTTGCTCATGGACAAGCGCAGAATTGACGAACTCGGAATAAGATACGTTGAAAATTTTACGCTCTACGAAGAATACGCGGCGAGAATAAGAAATCTCGTGCAAGATTTAGTTGAAATTGAGGGCGTTGAATTTTACGCGATAGAAGGCTGGGCAAAACCTCCGGCCGAATTAATGCGTATGCTTTCAAGTCTCAGTGAGAAGGATTTAGCCGAGATTGATTTAGTTACAATTAGAGTGCTGTTGAGATTTCCGGCTGATGTTCTCAAGATTGAAGATGTCGTGAAGGCTGAGTTTTCGATTGACCCGTCGCGTTCAGTTCCGTCAAGCGGACTTGAAGACCCGTATAGATTTGGTTATCCTGCTGTAGTGTATATTCTCTCGCTCAATGATAAACGTTCAAAGTTACGTGAATGGGAAAAATATAAAGATTTGGACTTCAGGCTTGAGTTGAGAACGATGTTACAAGAGGCATGGGCGACGATTTCCCAGAAAATTAATCAGCCTGTTGGAGAGGCAGCAGAACGGAAGATGACGAGGGAACTTGTTTTGCTCGCTGGACTTCTTGAGACTGCTGACAAGGGATTTTTGTCGCTTCATAATGAGGTTCAGGAGGAAGCCTTGTTAATTCCGCCGTCAAGTCAAATTTTGAAGAATAAGCCGGAAATCACGAATGTTGAGACACTTTTCACGGACGAAGAACTTTACAACTTGTTCCGAGAAGACAACTCATTACTTGGACGCTGGAACGCAATTGCTATTGAGGCAGGATTTCCGGAGTTTACGCCGAGCGCGGATTATTTACGTGAGAGTTTCTCGCATCTGTGTAATATTTTCAGGACGGCGGGGATTGATACGCTTTCGGAAGTGAGAAAATTTCTTGCTGACATGGAGAACGAGAATAAAGGGCTTCGACAGCTCAGAACTATTCATGACACTTTCAGGAAAAATACGAATTGGCGTGTAGATCCATTTTCGGCGTTGTTCCTGCTGGTGCTTAATTTCAAGTGGGAAGATTTGAAGGATAAAGACTTAGTGAAGCTGAACATCAAGAAGGGTTCAGACAGGATTAGCGGAATTGACTAAAATTTGCGAATAAAATTTTTATGAGGGGGAATTTTTGCAATGACAAGGACTATTATTTTATGGGGGATCGTCTCATATTTAATCGGCTCATTTCCGACGGGCTATGTTGTTACGAAACTTTTTCACAAGGACGAGAACGGTAAACGCGACGGCTTAGACATTCGCACAATCGGCTCAGGAGCAATCGGAGCTACTAACGTCGGGCGAGCAATGGGTGCTGGCTGGTCATGGTTCACGGCGATTGTTGACATGTTGAAGGGAGCTTTCGCGTTATTGCTGGCGGCACATATTGTCCCTGCTGAGGATGCGAATATTATTGCGGCAATTTCGGCTCTTGCTGTCGTAATCGGTCATAATTATCCTGTCTGGTTAAAGTTCAAAGGAGGAAAGGGAGTTGCGACGACTTACGGAACTTTATTCTTCATATGGCCGTATAAATCGTTTGCTGTCGTGTTACTTTGCGGGGCGATCTGGTATGTAGTTCGCGGAGTAACTCGTTATGTCTCGCTGGCTTCAATGCTCTCACTGATTTCTATACCGATTTGTTTTGCGATACTCGGAGCACCTAAGGAATTTACGATAATGGCCGGAATTTTGGCGGCGTTGTGCGTGTTCCGACATTGGACGAATATTGTGAGACTAATTCAGGGCAAAGAAAACAAGTTCAGCAAGTAAAAATATAACGAGGCTTCTACGTTTTAAGCAGGAGCCTCATTTTTTGTGAATTATTTTGTGCCTATGTCAGTCCTGTAACTCATTCCATCAAAGTTAATCATGCTTACGGCTTCATACGCTCTTTCTCGTGCTGAAGCTAAATCATTGCTCACGGCATTAACCGCTAAGACACGTCCGCCCGCTGTCAAAAATTTTCCGTTCTCAAGTTTCGTTCCAGCATGGAAAATCTCAACTCCCGGTAAACTTTCAGACTCGCCGAAAGTAATTTCATAGCCAGTCAGATATAACATTGGGTAACCGTGAGACGCAAGGACTACACAGCAAGAAGCTCCGTCTTTGAATTTCACGCTGACTTCATTTAGTCTTTCATCTCTGACAGCGAGCATAATATCGAGTAAATCACTTTCGAGCAAAGGCAAAACAGCTTCAGCCTCCGGATCTCCAAATCTGCAATTGTATTCAATAACTTTTGGGCCGTCCTGAGTGAGCATTAAGCCGAAATAGATACAACCTTTGAACTTTATGCCCTCTGAGTTGAGCGCGTTAACCGTCGGGATAAAAATTTTACTCATGCATTCTTCAGCGATTTGCGGAGTGTAATAAGGATTTGGAGCGATTACTCCCATTCCGCCAGTGTTAGGGCCTTTATTGCCGTCGTAAGCTCGTTTGTGATCCATTGACGAGATCATGGGAATTATAGTTGTTCCGTCAGTGAACGCAAGCACCGTAACTTCCGGGCCTCTTAAGCACTCCTCGATTAAAATTTTCTCGCCGCTCTGCCCGAAAGTCTTTTTCTTCATGCATGCGATTATTGCGTCTCTAGCTTGCTGGAAATTCTCGGCGACCGTAACGCCTTTTCCTTTAGCGAGGCCGTCAGCCTTAATCACAATCGGACAGTCTGAAGTTGCCGCGTGTGATAAAGCCTCGTCAATGCTCGTGAAAACTTTATATTTTGCCGTCGGAATGTTGTATTTCGTCATTAACTCCTTCGCGAAAATCTTGCTGCTCTCAATTTTAGCTGCTTCCTGAATTGGCCCGAAACACTTTATGCCTTTAGCTTCAAGTTTATCAACAGCTCCCAAAGCTAACGGGTCATCAGGAGCGACGATTGCGAAGTCGATTGCGTGAGTTTTTGCGAAATTAACGATGCCGTCGATGTCCTCAGCAGAAATTTTTACGCATTCGGCAAATTGTGAAATCCCCCCGTTGCCTGGAAGAGCATAAATTTTCGTTACGCTTGGATTTTTGGAGATGTATTTAGCGATGACGTGTTCGCGGCCTCCGCCTCCGATTATCATTATGTTCATATTCTCAACGCCTCCTTCTCTAATTCTCTAATTCTAATGATGGAACAATCTCCGGCCGGTCATGACCATAGCGATATTATATTTGTCGCATGCTTCGATAACTAAGTCGTCGCGGATTGAGCCTCCTGGTTGAGCTACGTAACTTACTCCACTTTTTTCGGCTCTCTCTATGTTGTCAGGGAACGGGAAGAACGCATCACTTCCGAGTGAAGCTCCTTTGTGACTTGCGAGAAATTCTGCCCGTTCGTCTTGAGTGAGAAAATCTCCGGTCAACATTTCGCTGATTGAGTTATCTCGTTCCGGCCTTCCCATTGATGAATTGAACTCGTGAGCTAAAACTTTCGGATGTTCGCGCAAAACTCTCAAGTCCGCTTTATCACAGGCCAATTTTACACAATGCAATCTTGACTGCTGACCCGCTCCAACTCCCAAAGTCTGACCGTTCCGAGTTACACAGACCGAGTTAGACTGCGTGAATTTCAGCGTGATTAATGCAAGCGTTAAATCCCTTCTGGCTTCGTCAGGAATATTTTTGTTGACAGTTACAGGCTCATTGAATTTTTCGGGTTCGATTACGGGCAAAACGTTTCTTGACTGCTCAAAAGTTATCCCGAAAACGTCGCGTGTCTCTAAATTTTCCGGCTCATAATCCTTGTCAATCTTGATAATTGCGTAATTCCCCTTGCGTTTAGTCTTCAAGATTTCTAGAGCTTCAGGCGTGTAATCAGGAGCGATAACTCCGTCCGAAACTTCATGTTTAATGAAATTGGCCGTAATCTCGTCGCAAGTGTTGCTAAGAGCAATCCAATCACCGAACGAAGAAAGCCTGTCAGTTCCACGAGCACGGGCATAAGCACATGCTAAAGGTGAGGAGTTAATGTCAAGTTTCTCATCAACGAAGAATAATTTGCGTTCATCATCACTCAGCTTTAAACCTAATGCAGCACCTGCCGGACTAACATGCTTAAACGAAGTCGCAGAAGGCATGTTCAAACTCTTTCTTAACTCCCGGACTAACTGCCAAGAATTTAACGCGTCAAGAAAATTAATATAGCCCGGTCTTCCGTTGAGGATTTCAAGCGGTAAATTTCCTCCGTTTCTCATGAAAATTCTTGCTGGGCTTTGACTGGGATTTGTTCCATATTTTAGTGTGTATTCCTGCAAAATTTTTCACTCCTTTTACAATGTCTGAGTATTGAAGAGTCTATCAGCGTAATTCACAAAATTATCATCATAATATCTCACGTAAAGCGCAACCCTATAGCTCTCGCCGAGTTCTTCCCAGAGTGAATTTGAGAACTCGTTAATATCCTCAGAAATTTTCACCTCTCGAGGTTCTCCCATAAACGACGGCAGAACTTGAGACGGCATAACGTCATGATCATACGTGTGAATTAAGCGGCCCTCTCCTTTCACAAATTCATACTCGTAAAAATATTTTCCCGCACGTTTCAAAATACTCTGAGCATAACCCTTCTCCGTGATAAGCGCGCTAATTCTCGGCGTGTAATGTGGAGCGTCAGGTTCATATTCCCTTGTCCTCAGGGCTTCAATGAAAGTTTTTCCGGCCTTCATAAAGTCATAAATCGTGTCAGTCTGGTCGCCATTCGTGAGAATTATATTTTTCCCGAGCATTCTTAACGGTGAATAAAGTATTAACGAGCTGTCAAAATTTTGTGGCTGATTAGTGAGCTTAATTATTAAGTCGTCGCCAGAACGTTCAAAAATTCGTGCCTTGCTTGATGAGCTGCGTCCCATGATGAAATAAGCCAGCATAATTTTTCCCGACGGTGTCATGCCCGTAATAATTCCTCGTCCTGGATATTTTATCGGGCTTACAAAAATTTTCGGGTTGAGCTTCTTGCAGACGTCTTCAACGGCACGCGGCAGGATTACCCATTCAGCTTGTTCCATAACTCGCCTTTGCAACTTTTCGGGTGTATCATCCGGGAAAATTTTTACGGGCTTTTGCGCTAAGATTTCTCCTCCGTCAGGAATTTCATTCACGAGATGAACCGTAGCTCCTGTAACTTTCACGCCTGACTTCAACACAGCTTCATGAACTTTCAGGCCGTAAAATCCTTTACCGCAGAATGACGGGATTAACGACGGATGAACGTTTATGATTTTCGCGCCGCATTGGTCGATGAAATTTTTGCTCAGAATATGCATAAATCCGGCCAATACGATAACTTCAGGCTTAAACTTTTCGAGACACGATAAAATTTTTCCCTCGAAATTCTCACATCCGGCTTCAACAACTTCTGCGGGAATTCCGGCATGTTTAGCGCGTTCGAGAGCATAGGCATCACGACGGCTTGAGATTACCTGAACAATTTTTCCCGAACTTAAGATCCCGTTATTCTGAGCGTTAATTAAAGCCTGAAGGTTTGTTCCTCCTCCAGAGACTAAGACAGAAATTTTCAGCAAAGTATAAATTCCTCCTTTATTACATAATTCTACAAGTCCACGAAGCGCGGGCGGGTGGGTGGGAGCGCGAAGTGGACTTCCCGACGCAGTCGGGACATCTCTAACGCAACACTATTTTCTGTTCACCCTTCACAATTTCGCCGATAACATACGAGCCTTCAACAGCGTGTAAAATTTCGTCAGGATTGGCCGTGATTAAGGTCATTCCTACTCCCATATTGAAGACGTGAAACATTTCATCACGTTCAAGCCTTCCCGTCTTCATAATGACATCAAAGACTGCCGGAGTTCTCACATTTTCAACATCAATTTTCGCGCATAAGCCTTCTGGAATTGCTCGCGGAATATTCTCATAAAAGCCGCCGCCCGTGATATGAGCAATTGATTTCACCTTGTCGATTACCGGCAAAACTTCACGCACGTAAATTTTCGTCGGTGTCAATAACTCTTCGCCTAAACTCTTGCCAAATTCTTGAACATGAGAATGTAAATCATGACCAGCAAAAATTTTTCTGACCAGTGAGAAACCGTTTGAGTGAACTCCTGACGACGGAAGCGCAATAATCACATCTCCAGCCTTAACGTTATTAGCGTCAAGAATTTTCTCACGTTCAACAACTCCGACGCTGAACCCCGCAATATCATATTCATCTTCAGGATAAAATCCCGGCATTTCAGCAGTCTCACCGCCGATTAACGCGCAATGCGCCTGAACGCACCCTTCGGCAACTCCTGAGACGATTTCAGCGATTTTCTCAGGATAATTTTTCCCGACAGCAACATAATCCAGAAAAAATAACGGCCTCGCTCCAGAACAAAGCACGTCATTCACGCACATTGCTACACAGTCAATCCCGACGGTATCATGTTTATTCATCATGAACGCAATCTTTAACTTCGTACCTACTCCGTCAGTTCCACTCACTAAAACTTTGCCATCGAGTTCAAACATTCCGCCGAAACCGCCAAGCTCAGAAATAACTCCGGGAATTTTCGTGCGCTCGACGTGTTTACGCATTAACTTTACAGCTTCATAGCCGGCTTCAACGTCAACGCCCGAATTTTTATAACTCGAATTTTTTTCTGATGTCATTATTCTTTCTCTCTACGCTTTCTGCCATTTTCATAGCTTCATCATCAAGTTTTCGCATAAGTTCGTCGTCGTTGACCGCTAAAATTCTCGCCGCAAGCCACGCCGCATTAGCTCCGCCGTCGATTGCAACACACGCAACAGGAACTCCAGAAGGCATTTGCACCGTCGATAATAAAGCGTCAAGTCCTCCCAAGTCTGAGCTTCTCACTGGAACTCCGATAATCGGCAATCTCGTGTGAGACGCTAAAACTCCGGCCAAGTGAGCAGCTTTACCCGCAATCGCTATAATCACTCCGAAATTATTTTCACGGGCATTAACGGCAAACTCACGGGCTTTTTCCGGTGTACGATGAGCAGAAATTATGTTTATCTCGAACTCAAGCCCAAGTTTCTTTAACACGTCAATACTTTTCTCAGCAATTGGCAAATCTGAATCACTGCCGAGTATAATTGCTATTTTCTTCATGATTTATTTCTCGCTTTATTTATTATTAACGTGAACGGTCGGAATTTTTGACAACTTCGAGAACGTCGACAACGGAAGCTGAGGAGCAGACGATGAACTTGATACTGTCTCAGCGGCGGCTTTATTCTCCTCAACGATTACGTCCCAGAGTTCTTTACGCCAAATCTGTGTTGACTGCGGAGCCGTAATCCCAAGTCTGACAACATCACCGCGTACATCAATTACCATGACTTCAATATCCGTACCGATTTGAATGCTCTCATTAATTTTTCGGCTGAGTACAAGCATTATTCTCCGCCCCCGTTTCGTTGTGCTGAGGCTTTCATTTTCTCGCGTACGTCCTCAGGAAAAACTATGTGCCTAATCGGATATTCTTCGTTAAGCGCGATAATCTGAACAGCTTTATGCGTCTTAAGATTGATTAATATCGGCGCGCGTAAATTGGCCGTCATGTTCCAAGGGGAATTTTCGGGAATTGCTATGACGATTAAGAGTGCAAGTTCTGAGGGTTTCGCTGAACCGATTAACTTTAGTTCATCATCAGGAATTCGAGCGTTATAATCCGGTCTAATTGCGTCAGGCGACGTTACAGGTAAAGCCAAATCCCCGTCGTCGAGAGATTGAAGCCACTTAATAGCGCTGTCCTCACTTCCGGCCAATATCCAGTTATGCTTATCCTCGAATGCCGGAATACCTCGCGGAAAAGTCAGCACGTCTTCCTGCGAATAAATTACCTCGCCAAAACGTGAAGTTGAGATTGTAAGTTCAGACATTTTTTTATCACATGCCTTCAAAGAAAAATTTTTTTACGCATAATAATAGCATGTTGCTTAATTCTTAACGTTGATAACTTTTTGAATTATTGCTAAACTGACAACTTACGAATTTCGAGGTGAGATTTGGAACTTGAAACAGGATTTATTGAACTGGCTTAACGCTATAGACACGGACAACGAAGAAAATACTTCAGAGGGGACAGGGTTACTGCTTGCCCCCATAAATCAACAGCCGGTTAATGAGCCTGTTTTCCCCGTCGTAACTCCTCAATCCTCCCCAAAATCCCCCGAACATCACGAACCTGGCGAAGTCGAAAGCATCATGCAGGAGCTTCAAAGCTGGAAGAATGATTTTCCCGGACAAGAAGAAATTACACATGATGAGCCTGAAACATTTTCTGGTGATAGCGACTACGAAAGATTTACGCATAAAATCCCCGATGAGTTTTCGCAGAATGAGTTAGATTTTCAGGATTTCTCGCAAGACTTTCACAATGAGCCTGAAACTTCGGAGTTCGTCTTGAACGTTGGCAATGGCGAAAAGATTATTGACGATAATAACGACGAAAACGATGAAGATTACGACAATGAGACTTCGGAGATCTCACATGAGCTTCATGATTTGCAGGAGGCTGTGAAAAATTTACAGGGAACTCTTGACGTTGAGACAGAAGAACAGAACGAGACACAGGCAACTTCACCTGATACGCAGGAAAATTCATCTCACGAGCAAACAGAAACTTCATCATCACAGCTAAATCCTGACTGGAGAAATGCTAACACAGGCTTTGAACTCAGTCTTGATGAACCTCCGCCGGAAATTTGGACGAAGATTAACGCCGAAAAAGAAAATCCCGAAGATTTGGACTACGAAGAGACAGAGAGTTTGCAGGGAGCGGCGTATATTCCCAAGCCTGAACACGGGAAAAATTTCACTCAGCGTTTACAGAAAACTTTGCAGAACAGAAAGCAGAAGGCTGAAGCTGAACGAGAACTTGAAGCCGAGCAGAAACCTCATCACCCTTATTTACAGAAAGCAATGATAATCTGCGGAACTCTCTTAATCGTCTTATTTTTCGCTTGGTTAAGTTTATGGTTTATTCAGCGTGAGACCCCAGAAGGAATGAACGCTAGAGCTGAAAAACTTTACGAGCAGGGAAATTACGACGAGGCCGAGAAAATTTATCAACGAGCGTATAAACGTTACCCGAATATTTTGACGTTCTTAACCAGACTTGCTGACAGCGCGGAAAAAGCCGGACATTCCCAGACAGCTGAAGAAGCGAAACGGGAATATGCTAGAAATTTCCCGGACGAACAGAGCGAGATTATCATTATTCCAACTTCAACAAAGAAAGGAGATGACGAGCAAGCTAAACAGGAAAATTCGGAGCAAAAAACAGAAAGTAAGCCTGAACAGTCGAAAACGGAGCCGGTTAAAAATACACAGCCTAATTCAGTTTATCATGATGAAAAATTGACGTTCGACGAATATTTGCAGGAGGGAACTCACGCCTTCAACGTCGGAATGTATAATCGAGCTGTAATAAATTTCTTCCGAGCTTACGATTTGGACAGCAGCGATCCTCGCCCGTACATAGGCCTTGCAGGAGCTTACCGGGCAAAAGGATTATACTTTGACGCAAAAGTTATTCTCGACGAAGCTCGCAAAAAGTTTCGCCGAAATCCAACTATTGAAATGGAACGAAAATTTTTGAGGGAGGCAAAATAAATTATGAGCCATGTAGAACGAGCAAATGAAATTGTCGGCAATGACTTAGTGAAAGCATTGCAAAAACGAGGCTTTGAGGCTGAATACGTCGCAAATTCTCAGGAAGCCTTGAAGCGTATTCTTGAGATTGTGCCTGAAAATGCGAGCGTAGGAATTCCCGGAACTATAACAGTGCGAACAATCGGGGCATTAGACGCGCTTCAACAACGGGGAAATACGATTTATCAGCATTGGGGTCCAATGTCAAACGAGGAACGGAGAATTGCTCGAGACCGCGAAAACGGAGCCGATGTATTTTTGACGAGTGCGAACGCTGTAACTCGCGACGGTCAAATCATCAACATTGACGGCACGGGTAATCGTGTTGCTGGAATGGCTTGGGGCAACGGCTTAGTCCTGTTCGTGATTGGGATTAATAAACTCGCTTTCAATCTCGAAGACGGCCTCAAACGTGCGAAATCCGCGACAATTCCCAACGCTTTACGTCAGAACGTCGAGACTGCATGCGTGAAAGCCGGACATTGTGTGAACTGTTCAGCAGTTGGCAACGAAGACAGCATGTGCCGGGCAATCTTAATTCTAGATCAAGCCGTGAAGGGAAGAAAGTATCACGTTATCATAGTCGGAGAAAATCTAGGCTATTAACATCAACTTCAAAGCCCCCTCACAAAACAGGGGGTAAATTTTTTGTTAAGGAGAAAATTTCTCATGGAAAACAGAGACAAAATAGTAGTATTACTCGCAGGAGGCAGAATAGTTCAGCGTCATGAAGAGCACGACAGCCCGGAATTAACGGACGAGGAATTATACGCGCTTTTGCCCGAAGATATTCGTCCTCACGTTATTTTTCAGAAATGGAGTTTTCAGCCGGTCTCGAATTACACTCTGAGAATGTGCGGAGAACTCATGAACATGGTTTACACTTTTGTTCACGACGAAGGAGCGCGCGGAGTTGTCGTAACTTGCGGCATTCAGGCAATAGCTGAGCTTGCATATTTTGCGGATTTAGTCTGGGACTTGAACCCTCCGTTAATTTTCACGGCCTCGATTTTCAACGCAGGAACTCCGAACAGTGAGACGGGATTACGATTAAGGCAGTCAGTCCGGGCGGCATTATCCGGAGCATGCACGGGCAAGGGAGCTTTAATCTGCATTCAGGATGCTATTTACGCGCCCGCCGATGTCCTGAGAATTTCAAACTTTAATCGCGCCGGATTATTAGCTTTTCCAGAAAGTCCATTAGGTGTATTTTCTCAGCCTTCAGGAGGTTATATCTCGTTAAGATTTCCGCGACATCGTTACGTTCAAAAAATGGTTCAGCCATTGGCCCGGAGTATTCCAGTTTTGACGGCTTCACTTGGAGACGGGGATTTAATTTTGCGCGCTCTTGTTGAGAAACGTTTTGAGGAACTCGACGGCTTAATCGTCTCGGGACTTGGCGACGGTGATGTGCCTTCGTTATGGGTTCCATTGCTGAGAAAAATTTTGCGTTCGGAAATTCCCATTGTGTTGACTTCGAGATATCCTGACGGCTTCGTTCAGGCTACGGAGAATTACGAGGGAAGTGCGGCACAATTGCTAGAAATGGGCTTAATCAACGGCGGAATGCTCTCACCATATCAGGCCAGAATAAAACTTGCTGTAGGTCTTGCGTCAGGACTTAAGGGCGAAGAATTAGCGAATTACATTCACGATAATAAATAACCATGTCAGGAATAATTGCAATAATTGGCCGTCCAAACGTCGGCAAATCCTCACTTTTCAACAGGTTGACAGGCACCAAAGAAGCAATTGTTGACGATATGCCGGGAGTTACTCGAGATAGATTATACGGAGAAGTTGAGTACGAGGACAGAAATTTTTACGTGATTGATACGGGCGGAATTTTCGGTGAAGATTCTGACTTCAGCGAGGGGATTAAAGCTCATGTTGACGCGGCAGTGAAAGAGTGCGACGGAGTAATCTTTATGCTTGACGGCCGCGACGGAGTTACAACAGGCGATGAGGAAATTGCGGAGTTCATCAGGAAGGCTGGCGATAAACCCGTGATTGTCGCTGTGAATAAACTTGACGACGTTAAACATGATGACTTGATGAATGATGCTTACTCGCTTGGCTTTGAGAACGTGATATCAATCAGTGCACTTCACAAACGAGGGATTTATGAGCTTCTTGACTTAGTGCGTGAAGTCTTACCGCCTGAAAATGAGGAGGAAGATTTTGACGTTGACGACGAAATCCGCTTAGTCATCGCCGGGAAGCCAAATGTCGGGAAATCCTCACTCTTAAACAAGCTCACGAAATCCGAACGTTCACTTGTCAGTCCGATTGCCGGGACAACGAGGGATCCTGTTGACATGCGAATAAACATCGACGGGCAGAATTTCAGGATTATTGACACTGCGGGTTTACGAAGACGAGCGAAATTTGACGGCGATTTAGAGTATTATTCTTTCGTTCGGACTTTGGCGGCAGTCGACAGGTCGGATATTGCGCTTTTACTCATGGACGCTCGCGAACCTTGCACGGATCAGGACAAGAAGATTGCGGCTCATGTTGCGAACAAGGGTAAAGGTTTAGTGATAGTTCTAAACAAGTGGGACTTAGTTACCGGCGAGAACTCGAATGCTGATAAACTCATCAAGAAAATTCGCGACGATATGCCATTCTTGAGCTATGCTCCGGTAATTTTCGCTTCAGCTCTTAATGGTCGAGGCTTGCAAAAAATTATCGCCGAAGTCTTGAAAGTTAACACGAACAGGCAAAAACGAATTCCCACGAATTTATTAAACCGGTTAATGCGCGACGTTTTAGCTTTTGATAGACTTCCATCCGACAAAAAAGGACGAGCCTTGAAAGTTTATTACTGCTCACAGGCTGAAGCTGAACCTCCGACGTTTATTTTCTTCGTGAATAAGCCTGAACTCGTGAATTCCAGCTTTGAAAATCACGTGAAGAATAAATTGCGCGAGCTTGAGGACTTCACAGGAACGCCAATTCGGACATTCTGGCGTGGAAAAGAGAAAGAATAAATTTGCGGCAAAATAGAACATGTTATATTTTTACGAAAGGAGAAAAATTAATGACGAGAAAAATTTTGTGCGTGATAATTTTACTGCTGACAGTTTCAGCCGCTCAAGCCAGAACTAATATTACCCTTGCTGAGTTAAACGGGACTGTCGGCGTTCAAATGGAGGAGTTCGTGAAGGAAGTAATTAGCTCGGCCAATTCCGACATGATAATTTTTCAGCTTGACACTCCGGGCGGACTTGTTGACGCAATGCGCGGGATTGTGCAGTCAATTTTGTCATCACCTGTTCCGGTTGCTGTTTGGGTTCCACCGGGAGGACGTGCGGCTTCGGCAGGAGCATTTATCGTACAGGCGGCTCATATTGCGGCAATGTCTCCTGGAACGAACATAGGCGCGGCACATCCTGTTGTTGCTTCTGGTGAGGACATAAAGCAGAGCGACATGGCTAAAAAAGTTATGAATGACTTGAAAGCTCAAATGCGTTCGGTTGTGCAATTAAGGGGACGAAATCAGGCAATAACTGAGAAAATGATTGAAGAAAGCATCTCACTTACGGCGACTGAAGCATTACGGGAAAAAGTTATTGATGTCGTTGCTGGCGATATAAACTCGTTGATTAAGGCAATCTCAGGAAGACGCGTAAAAGTCGGCTCACAGTTCGTGAACATAAAATTTGACGACGAAGTAAAAGTTTCACGCGCTCAAATGTCATTCAGCGAGAAAATTATTCAGTTCGTCTCTGACCCGCAAATTGCTTATCTCTTAATCTCCGGCGGCATAATGGCAATATTCTTCGAGATTATTACACCAGGCGGCTTTATCTTGGGAACTGTTGGCGGCGTAATGCTCGTGCTCGGTTCAATCGGATTGAAAATGCTTCCGTTCAACTGGGCCGGAATTGTCTTAATCATCGCGGGAATTATCGTTATGGCAATTGACCTAATCGCCGGAACAATGGGAGTATTAACTCTCGTCGGGCTTCCTGTGTTTTGCTTGGGAGGAATATTCTTGTTCAGAGCTCCGGGCGGTGAACTCTTGCAAATTTCATTGAGCGTGATTATCGGTATCGCTATAGCTCTGGGAATTTGCTTTGCTCTTGCTGCATGGCTCATTGTTAAAGGATTTCGCCGTAAAGTCTCAACCGGAACTCAGGGAATGATCGGCCTCGAAGTTGAAGCAATCTCTGACCTGAATAATTCTGAAATTGGCCAGGTTTTATGTCATGGCGAGATTTGGCGTGCTAAGTCCGAACGCGGAACGATAACGAAGGGAAATTTCGGGATTGTTAAGGCCATTGACGGAATGACTTTGACGATTAGAGCGAAAGATTAAAGCAAGAATTAAGCATAATAAAACGCAGTGCCTTTGTGTGGGACACTGCGCGATTAAGGGGGAAGGATACTGGTTTCGATGACGCAAGACTCGCGCAAACAAAAACTCTCACAAGGAAAGAGTTACAGCCTGCGCCATTGAATGGCAAATGTTGTTATTAAAAATCATACGTGCAATATTTTATCTCAATTTCAGTAAAAATCCAACTTTTATTTACGCGTTTTTATCATGTGAAAATTATTGCGTGATTAAAATTTTTCTGCTATATCCTTTGCGCTTGGAGGACAACCCTTAACGTTTCGTGAAGCTCCTGCACAGCACCGGCCAATTCCTAAAGCTCCGTCGGGAATTGCTTTATTCCGCCAGCCTTGACCGATGTAAACTTGCTCATTCGTGCCCTTCTTGTTTGTGTAAAGCGCGCGCACTAAACTTGCATAACACGCCGAACACGCCGAATCCTCGTGAACGTTTCGGGTTAATTGCTTGACCAGGCCCGAATGTCTAGGATAACTTCCGGCATTCTCAGGCTCATTGAGATTGATTATGTCGGACGATGAAAAATTTGTGCTTCCTGCTCCGAATTGTTCAGCAAGTTTTATATATTTCACGTCGGATAAATCCAAGCCCATTAAGCCCGCTCCGTAAGCGTCAATCATAACCGGATCCGTTCCGAGAAACATTCGGTTTGTGTGAATTGGATTGCCGCCCTCTTCGAAATTTAAATCTCCGCAAATGCTGTCTACAATGATTAACCCGACCGGAAGAGCAGCACCCAGAGCCGCAATAGGTTTCGTTAATCCGAGCGAATGAAACCGGCTTTTCTCCCTATCAGGTAAACAGCCTTTAAGATTTTTCAGCGCGCAAGTCATAACAGTCTGGCAATGTCCCTTAAGAACAGGAAGATTTACGAGAAATCCAGCGTCCAGAGCCTTAACGCATATATCAATCGGTCCGATTTTCGTTGAGATTTTACGTGTTTTGTCGCGCTTGAGATCGTAAAATTCAACGTTATATTTCTTGCAAATTTCATCATAGCCCGCACGTTTCATCGCCGGAATTGTCTGTGAACCTACCCAGCTGCCCTCGATTATGCTTATGTCCTTAACGCCGCAATCCCGAAAATATTCGATACAGCCAGCAAGAACGCCCGCATGTGTCGTAGCTCCGTTCTCAGGACTTCCAGCAACAACAAGATTAGGCTTAAGCGCAACATTCGCTCCAGTCGGAACAAGTTTAATCGCGTCAGAAGTCTCAAGTAAATTCTTAGTCATTGCGTGTGAGTTATCGCCGAAAATGTTATAAATTTTGCTCATTAATTTTACCCTCCTGAAAGTCTTATGCTCAATTATAATTTATCAACAAAAAAATTTTTCACTCAGGAGGTTTTATTAAATGGGACAACAGAACTTCTCTTTTTCACCAGAAATTTTCTCGTCCAGGCAGAAACGATTTTTTATCCTGTTAATCCTCATTATTGCGTTTTGCGTCTTGACCGTTCTTGACGGCTTTTACACGGTCGGTGAACAGGAACAGGCAGTAATCACAATGTTCGGAAATATTTTACGGACTGACACGGCAGGATTATATTTCAAGCTCCCGTATATTCAGCGAGTTCACATTGTTGATATGACAACTCACGGAACAGGAATAGGCTACGAGACCGATAAAACTTTCCGCAACGTCGTAAAAGAGGACGAGAGCGTCATGATTACGTCGGATTTCAACTTTGTGAATATTGACTTTTATCTCGAGTACAAAGTTTCGGATCCCGTCGCTTATCTCTATAACGCCGATAATCCTGAAGCAATCTTGAGAAATATGCTGTTAGCTTGTATTCGCGGAATTGTGTCGGATTATCCTGTTGATGAAGTTATTACGACCGGGAAAAATCAAATTCAAGTCTCAGTTCGTGAGAGATTGACGGAAATGCTCGAGAAAAGCAATATCGGCCTTCAGTGCGTAAACTTAACCGTTCAGGACGCAGAACCGCCGACCGAGAAAATTATTCAGGCCTTCAAGGAAGTCGAAACAGCAAGACAGGCCCGAGAGACGATGATTAACAGCGCGAGAAAATACCAGTCAGAACAAATCCCGGAAGCCGAAGCTAAAGCTGACCAGATTATCCAGAGAGCAGAAGCCGTGAAGTCTGCAAGAATAGCCGAAGCTAACGGTCAAGCGGCACGTTTCAACAGCATGTACGAAGAGTATAAATCTTATCCGTTGATTACGAAACAGAGATTGTTTTACGAGGCTGTCGAGACAATTTTACCCGACGCAAAAGTCATAATCACGAACGGTACTCAATCACAGAATTTATTGCCATTGGATAAGTTTTAGGGGAGGTTGAGAAATCATGAGAAATTTTGCAATAAAATCAACGTTAATTTTGGTGGGAATTATAATTTTATTGACGCTTCCATTTTCATTTTTCATCGTCGGTCCGAATGAATATGCCGCAGTCTTCAAATTCGGGAAAATCGTATCAGTTACTGACACTCCGGGAATAAAATATAAAATTCCGTCGGTTCACACTGTACGTTACATCTCGAAAAAATTGCATTTATACGACATTCCGCGTTCAGGAGTAATTACGAAGGACAAGAAATCGATGATTGCTGATAATTACGTAACGTGGCGAGTTGTTGACCCCGTGAAATACATTCAGACTTTGAACGCCATCGAAGCCCGCGCACGTGAACGAATTGAAGCGGCCGTGTACAACGCGATTAAGAACGTAATATCTTCAATGACACAAGATGAAGTTATCGAGGCACGAGGAGGAAGATTATCAACGAAGATTGCGGAAGATTCCAACTCTGACATCGGGATTTACGGAATTGAGATTGTACAGACGGAGATTAAGGCGCTTGACCTTCCCAACGACAACAAAGCCGCCGTTTACGAACGAATGATTAGCGAACGACAGAACATTGCGGCCTCGTATTCGGCTGAGGGGAATTCGGAGGCTCAGAAAATCCGTAACAGGACTGACAGGGAAGCGGCCGTTAAGATTGCTTTAGCTGAACAGAGTGCGGATATTCTTGCGGCTGAAGGAGAAGTTGAGTACATGAAAATTCTTCAGACAGCCTACAACACTCCGGAAAAAGCCGAGTTCTATAATTTCCTGCGTTCACTCGATGCCCTGAAAAAGTCTCTAACGGGTAAGGGCGAAAAGATTATTATGCTCGATAAAAATTCGGAGCTTGGAAAATTGCTTTATTGTGAGTAAAATTTTTGCAAATATTAATTTTTTCAGGAGGTAATTTTATTCATGAAGAAATTTTTTGTTGCTATTCTTGTGCTGGCATTATTCGTGTCTAGTTCGTCGGCTTCAGTTATTGGAACTCTTAACAGGGCCAATCTTGATATTAACGAAACAGAAGCTGTGGAATTTCGTGCTTAGGACGCTTTCACAAAATCAATGTTAGGCTCGGTTATTGATGCTCGTCTTGATATTGACAACGCAACTATCAAGTTTTACAACTCATTGATGACTATGCAGTTAGCTTTGAGCAAGGGGGAAATTGACGCTATTGCTATGGCTTTCGGCTTCCTTGAGGAGAACAAGGAACTTTGCGACAAGTTCAGCCGTGCAGTTGAGGACATGGAACGTGAAGGAGTAATCGGAATTTTAGGGCGAGACTACATCACGGGACCGGCCGCACAAAATCC
This sequence comes from uncultured Fretibacterium sp., assembly GCA_937915835.1. Lineage (GTDB taxonomy): Bacteria > Synergistota > Synergistia > Synergistales > Aminobacteriaceae > JAFUXM01. The sequence goes on from CALGHA010000011.1 coordinate 55,022, forward strand.
TCCGGCTGTTGAGTTCGCAAAATTTGACGACGCTGAAACTCTCACTGTAGCTTTGACAGGTGATATGCCTCCATTTGATTACGTCGGAGCTGACGGAGAACCTGCGGGCTTCAACACGGCGATACTTGCAGAAATTGGCCGAAGACTTCACGTGAATATTAAGCCTCTGAACGTCGAGACAGGAGCAAGAGTAACAGCCTTAAAGTCCGGACGCGCTGATGTCGTATTCTGGGTCATGGTCTTCATGGGATATGACGCTAAACAGGAAGATATTCCCGAAGGCATAATCACGTCAACGCCATATTTCGGCTGGAATAAGTCTGTATTAATCGGCAGGAAATAATTTTACGCAAAAAACAAGAGCTGAAGGGAAAAAGTTTCATTCTCTTCGGCTCTATTATTCTCTCGTTATGGTCGGGGCGAGAGGATTCGAACCTCCGGCCTCATGGACCCGAACCATGCGCGCTCGCCAGACTGCGCTACGCCCCGTAAAACGCAAGCAATTCTATCACGCTCTAACTTTTGCGTCAAACGTTCAGTTTTTCATTCGGGCTTTCTAATCACACATTGCATACGACCGTTATAATAATCCGTGTAGCTTTCAAGGATCGGTCCGGAATTTCTGCATAATTTTTCAATCTCGTTACGTGAATAAATTTTCACATCTCTCGCAATTCCTCTTAGTCTTGCAATAGGCCACCTGATAAAATTTGTCATATTACACTTGCAAAAAATTTTTGCGGATTTGGATAATGATGAAAGCTGTGTGAACAAGTTATTACGTCAAAAGAATTTGAATCAAACGTCAGATTTTCACAGTCTCCAAGCAAAAAACTTACGCCCTTGAGATCTCTGTTGACCATCCATGAATATAATTCATCGTAAAATTTTCGTAAATTATATAACACGCTCAAAACTCAAAAAAGAGCCGGAGAGAAAATTTCATATCTCCAGCCCCTTAAATTTAGCTTTAAACTTTCAGCTCTTCACCCTCGCTCGCCGCGACTACAGCACAGACCGCCGTATCACCCGTAACGTTAAGGCAAGTTCTAGCAGCGTCAAGAATTACGTCAATTCCAGCGACTAAAGCAATTCCCTCAATCGGAAGGCCGACACTCGTTAATACCATCGTGAGCATGATTAATCCTGCGCCAGGAACTCCAGCAGTCCCGATTGAAGCGAGCGTTGCTGTTACGACGATACCAATCTGCATTTGAAGCGTCAACGGAATATTGAACGCCTGAGCTACGAACAATGCGCAAACTCCCTGATATAAAGCTGTTCCGTCCATGTTGATAGTTGCTCCTAATGGCAGGACGAACGAGCTTACACCTTCGGAAACGCCTAAATTCTCGCGGACGTTAGAGAGAGTTACAGGGAGAGTTCCTGAGCTTGAACGCGTAACAAAAGCCGTGATTGCCGCCTCCTGAATACCTTTGAAGTACCACATCGGAGAACGCTTGCAGAAAATCATTATCATTCCGGAGTAAACGAGAATTGCATGAATTATACAGCCTACGAAGACCGCCGCAATAACTTTCACGAACGGAGCGAGAATTGCAATTCCGAAACGTGCCGCCGTTATGCTTATCAGCGAGAAAACACCGTAAGGAGCAAATCCCATCACGATATGAGTAACTGAATACATGACCTCAGCAACATTCTCGAAGAAGTCAGAAATTTTCTTGCCTTTTTCTCCGGCCATAATGCAAGCTACTCCGAAGAATAACGCGAAAATTATTATCTGGAGCATGTTAGCGTTGACCATTGAGGCAATCGGGTTGCTCGGGAAAATATCGAGAATTACATCAAGGAAGGGTTTAGCCTCGCGAGCTGTCGCCTGTAAATCTCCGGGAATGTTCATTCCTGCTCCGGCCTGGAATAAATTTCCGAACGCAAGGCCAATCACAATAGCTACAGCCGTCGTTATGAGATAAAGCGCGAGCGTCTTAATTCCAATTCTTCCGAGTTTGTGAATATCTCCGACTGATGCCGCACCAGCAACAAGAGACGCAAAAACTAACGGGACGATTAACATCATCAAGAGACGTAAAAATATCTTGCCGATTAAGTCAATGAAGGGCATAATGTAATTGCTCAGAGCCGGCGACGAAGGAATTACCGGACCGATTGCGAAACCGAAAATTATTCCGAGAAAGAAACCGATTGAGATTTTCCAGAGGAGGGAGATGCGCTTTTTTTCTGCCATGATAAAAATCACTCCTGCTTTGTCAAAATTTTCACATAATTATAGCTTATAACATCCTGGCCCCTCAATTATGCTTACGCCTTCGCTCTTCGGAATAACCTGAATTTGTGCCGCAATGCGTTCTTTAAGGGCTTGGACGTGAGAGATTATGCCGATCATTCTTCCTTTACGTTTGACTTCACCGAGTGCGTCAAGAGCCGTGCTCATAGCGTCTTCGTCGAGAGTTCCGAACCCTTCATCGAGAAATAACGAGTCAACACGTGCTTTGCTCCCTGAAAACTGCGACAATCCCAGAGCTAGCGCAAGACTTATGATAAATCTTTCGCCTCCTGATAAATTTTCAGTTGGACGAATTTCTCCGGCTTGTTCGCTGTCAATCACGCTTAATTCAAGTTTTGCGTTGTTCGGAGTAATCTTTAATCTATAGCGTCCATTCATCGTTTGAAGATAAGAATTTGCGTTTTTCACGACGAGTTCAAGAGTAATTCTCTGCGCATAAACCCTGAGTTTGTCGCCCTCAGATGAACCGATTAAATCATTGAGAGCCGCCCATCTGTTAGCTTTGACTTCCTGAGCTTCAAGTTCACGCTTCAAGTCGTCAATTTTTCCCTGCAAGGTCTGAATGTCCATTAGTTTTTGTGAGAGAACGGCGATATTCTCATTGAGAGCTTTAATTTTTCCCTCTTCGTCAGCAAATAATTTTTCGGCCTCTTCAAGCGTAATTTTTTCAGGAGCTAACTTGCGTTTTTCGTCAAGTTTTCGTGAGATGTCATCGCTTAAAGCTATTAACTCGGTCATTCTCGTGTTGAGTTCATCGCGTCTATTCTTGAGTTTTGCTAATCTTTCAGCGTCAAGGCATGAAGCAAGAAAAGTTTGCTCGTCAATAAAATTCTGAGCTTTGAGCTTGGCAGTAAAGTCTGGTTCATCGATTTCAAGCTGTGACGAAATTTTGTCGAGATTTTCACGTTCTGGAGCAAGATTGCTTTTAGTCGTCTCAAGTTTGGCTTTAACTTCAGCTTTGCTTTTTTCGGCGGACTGAATTTTTTTATCGAGCAGGTTTAAATTGTCAGCCCATTCATTTACGCGCGGGATTACGTCTTCAACTTTGGTGATTTCGCCAATGTTTAACGAGTTCACAGCTTTCATGACTTCATCGCGGAGGGCTTTGCATTCCTCATGTTTAGCTTGCCAGTCAGCACGGAGCTTGTCGAGTTCATTTCTCGCGTTAGTCTCAGAAATTTTTGCGTCATTATATTCTTTCTGGGCTTTCTCATATAACGCTCGTAATCTGTCAACTTCTGAATTTGCCCGTCTCAATTTCTCGTCGATTTTCTCACTGAGCCTGAACAATTCTTCGGATTTCCCCGTTATTTCTCCTGAGCTTTCATGAGCGTGATTAATTCCCGGATGTTCGATCGCGCCGCATAACGGACAAGGCTGGCCAGGCTGTAATATTGCTCGTTGTTCGTCTAAGACTGCTGAAGCTGTTTTTGCTCGGCTATTCATGAGAGCTTCTAAGATTTCGCCGTGAGTTTTCAGAGCTTCGTCAACTTTTTGGCGTAAATTTTCGCGGGCTTCGTCTTTCTTCTGAGAATTGGCCTGTGAGAGTTCATATTTCTTCTTAGCTTGACAGCCTTCATCCTTGAGCTTCTTTTTTTCCCTGTCGGCTTTAGAGTAATTTTCAACGAGAGACTTTATTTTTTCCCTGACTGCATCGGCCGAATCCGTAATATCTCCTCTTAATCTCGCAAATTCTTCTTGAGCCTGAGGAAGATATTCTTCAATTTTCGCGAGTAATCCCCTATGAGCCGCGATTTCCTGTGTCATTCTTGAGCATTTTGCTTGAGACTGCTCCCGACTTTGCCGTAATGAAACCAGCTTTGAATAATCAAGTTTCAGAGTTTCCGCACGTTCTCCAGTTTCTAAGATAACTCGGTCATGTTCAAACTCGTCAAGTCTTCGTTGCTGAATTATAATCTCGTCCTGTCTAGTTCTCTGTTCTTCTTCGAGTTTGCGAATTTCCTTGAGAATGTCCCGCTGTGATTTCGTCGTTGAGTGTTGTAAATCGAGCGTCTGAATTTCCGAACGTTCCGCTTCAAGCTGTGAGTTAATCTCCTCTTCACTGTCTGAACTTATCAACGCTTCATTCTCGCTCAGACGTAAATTTATATCTCTCAGTGAAGCCGTCTCACTTTTGCTCCTCTGGAAGACACGCCGGGATATTTCGCTGTAAATCTTCGTTCCTGTTATGAGTTCAAGGATTTCTGCGCGTTCGTTCTTGTCAGCCTTAAGGAACTTGTCAAAATTTCCCTGCTCAAGCATCATTGCTCGGGTAAATCTCATGAAGTCCATTCCCGTTAATCTTATAATTTCCTGTTGAGTTTTCTGCGTCTGTGTAGTTATGGGAATGTGAGTATTTTCATCGGATAAATGATGATCCGGCGGCTGAAGTTCTCCGTTTTTTCTTGACTGGCCCCACTTGCTCGTGAATTTTCCCTGTTCGGTCTCAAACGTAACTTGAGCAAAGCATTCATCCTCGCCAATCGATAAAATTTCGTTCGTCGATTTATTTACTCGCGTCAATCTCGAAGTTCTCCCGTAAAGTGCAAGACAGACAGCGTCAAAAATCGTAGTCTTTCCTGCTCCGGTCGGGCCTGTAATCGCGAAAATTCCGTTTGAAGCATAAACTTTATCGGTCAAGTCAATGTGCCATTCGCCGCGAAGTGAATTAAGGTTGCGAAATCTTACGTCTAAAATTTTCATTTGGCGTCTCCTGTGTCTATGTCGTGAAGAATTTCTTTATACATTGTCATGAACTCGGTTTTATCGTTATCCGAAAAATCTTTATGAGCTAATATTTCCTCGAAGATTTTTTCAGGTGAGAAGTCATCAAGTCCATTCTCAACGTGAATATCATAAAATTTGTCAATCTCGCGCTTTGTGTTTAAGTCCTGTACGCTCAAAATCTCGATTAACGGGAAATCCTTTGCGTAATCGTTCAAGTTTTTCTGTAAGTCAGCGATAATATTTTCTCCTGTGTAAGAGACTTCAAGCCATATAGAAATATTCTCTTCGGCCAATTTCTTGATTTTCGCGTAAATTTCATCGAGGCTTCCTGAAACTCTCTCTAATCTCTGGAAAATTGGAACTGGGACTTGCTTAATATTCGTTAAATTTTTTCCGTCGAGTTCAAGAATACAGACTGACTTTTTGCGTTCAGTTTCTCCGAATGTCATAGGGATTGGCGACCCGCTGTAACGGATATTCTCTCGTCCAACAAACTGGGGAGAATGTAAATGTCCTAAAGCCGTGTAAGTCAAGAACTTCGGGAAAATTTCCGTGCTGATCTGAACGGCTGTTCCGACATAAAGTGAGCGAACTCCTTCGTCCTTGTTGTAATTTCCTCCTTGAACAAAGAGATGTCCCATTGCGATTACTGGCAAATCTTGAGAATATTCCTGAGCTTTAGCAAAAACTTTTTCGTAATGAGATTTTATTCCGTCTGATAAAGCCTTATCGATGGCGTGAAAGTCATCATCAGCAGTAACGGTCCGAACATCTTTATCATGCAAGAAAGGAACTGCGCACACAACGAGTTCAAGATTTCCGGAGTCGTCGCGTAATTCAATAACTTCATCAGCCGGATTTTCGCAAGCACAGCCAATTACGTGAATTTTGCAGAGTTTTAATAATTCAGCCGGGGCATCAATGAAAGCTGGGGAGTCGTGATTGCCGGAAGTTATAACGACGTGGCGGCATGAGGAGGATTTTGTGATTTTGCTTAAGAACGAGTAATATAAATTTTGCGCTTGAACAGAAGGGTTTGTGTTGTCGAAAATATCTCCGGCGACTAAGAGCGTGTCAATATTTTCCGTGTTAATTAAATCTTCGAGCCAGTCAAAAAACTTCTTGAACTCCTCGTATCTATCATGTTCCTTAAGTTTTCGGCCAATGTGCCAGTCTGATGTGTGCAAAACTTTTTTTATCATGCTTTCACCTCAAGTTTATTATACCTGAGCGCAAAAAAATAACCCCGCAGAGTTTTCCACGGGGCCTGTTTATTGATTATTAATTTTTCTGTTTCCTGCTTGTTAGGCTGAATAAGATTATGAAAGCTATGATGATTAACCCTAAGTAGCCAAATGTCAAGGCAAAAGATTTTTCATTCGCTTCAGGGAAACGGCCTAATATAAGATAAAAAAATACTTTACTGCTTAAATTTCTGAAGCCATTCATAAAAAGACATATTCCGAACCAGAACAAGCGCTGATAAAATTTTTCGGATTTCATCATGAAATACAGGCATACAGCAATTGGAAATAGTAAAGTGTAAAAATTTGTATTTGTTGAGTAACACCAAAAAGCTGTAAAGATATACCCAAAACAAAGACTAAAATCTTTAGGTGCATTATTTTTATTTTCATGAGATGAATAATACATACATATTGCCGTTAAAATTATTCCTGTCGCCATACTGCAAAACATAGAGACTGAAGAATTGCTGATTAACGTTGCAAAAATTCCTGAAGAATGTTGTCCAATAATATTCAAGTATGCAAATTCTTCCAACAACTTTATCATTCCGCTTCCAGTTAAGACAGAAGCATAAAACCAAGCCGCAATATCAACTACAGCAGCAATAATTAGCGGCAAAAACTTCTTTTGAAGTAAAAACGCAAAACAAATTAGAGCTGCATCTTGAGGTTTACTCATTGCAATTCCAAGAAGTAAGCCTGTAATAACAGGATAACTATCGCATAATATCCAGGCCAGCAAAAGCATACAGCTTATAATTCCGCTTGCATTCCTAGCATTAATCGCAGATAGAAAATTAGTAGAACCTAATGCAATTACAATCAGTAAAAATACAAATCTTTTGTCGTCATAAATTTTTTCTGCCTTGAAATATAAGCATATTAAAACAACAACAAGAGAAACTACGCATAAAATTAAGAAACATAACTTTGCTTTGTCAAGACTTATAAATCCGAGATAGTACACGTTTCCGAGGATTAATCCCCAAGGTGTAGCACCCCAGGCAGGATCTAATGCACCAATATCTTGTACTGCTTCAGGAATTTCCTGAGTTATCATGTTCAAATATGGATCAAATCCACGCAAGGTATAAGCTAATATCTTCCAATGCATAACATTATCTCCGCCGCGAAATTGTTTAGCTTCCATGATAATTAATACAACGATCGAAAAAATAGTAAATAACCACGCAACACATGTGTAAAAATAATACTCGTAACTGTCTTTTTGCAGTTTCAACAATAAGACTTCCTTTCAGCAAAAATTTTTCACAAACTCTTTAACATCAGCATAATCAATTCCGGCTCTTCCCGCGCATTCCCCATCACGATCGTAACGGTCGCCGACGTAAAGAATATTTTGTGCATTCAGCTTTAATTCCCTGATTATTCGCAACAACCCTGAAGCACTAGGTTTCATGCAATTAATAAATCCGTCATTGCTCCAGTAATATTTATCAGGCTCAAAATTTAGCGCTCTCAACTTCTCTTTCACAGGATAATCTGAGTAGACAATTATAATTTTCCCGGATGTTTGTAACTCCTTCAGCTTTGACAATAATTTTTTCCGCCGAAAAGTTTTTACAAGTTTCAAGGGTTTATTATTCATCCATGAGTTTATAATTCTCTCTGTCTCGTCAGGCCGAAGCCCGAATATCCTTGATGTCTCGTTAATCTGCCTTGCGTGAAAATCCTCGTCATCATTCCTGAAAAGTTTTTCCCGAAGTTCGCGATATTTCAGCACAGCCAGAAGCTCACGATATTTCATCGGTCTCAAGACATAATGCATAATCATCCAGACGGCCATAAAAATTCTCACGGGCAATTGATGATAAAGAGTTCCGTCAAGGTCAAAAATTAACGTCTCATAATTCATAGTTTGATTAGTTCACTCCCGGTAAAAATTTTCAGAACAGGAATATTCATCATCATTAACAGCGTGAATATAATAATCAAGGCAGCGCAGTAAATCATAAGTCCTCGTTCGTGATAAAGTTTCTCGGGTTTCTGAACGGCAGAATCATTCTTGAATGACAGTGTGAAGTAATAACAGAACAGGCCAATCATTACCGGCACGAACAAGACTAATTCGACGCGATACTTGATGAGAAAAATTCCTGTGAAGAAGACCGAACACATAGCGTAAAAGAATGAGCTTACCAGTAAAAATTTTTCCGTGTAGAACCTGAAAGATTTACGGTATTTCCCGGCGAGTTCAGGGTCATCAATCATTCTGTATTCAGCGTAACGTTTCACGGCCATCAAGAAAGCTCCTCCCATCCAATAGCCTAAAATTAAGCTGCAAGGAGGTAATGTGTCAGCTGAGATTATGAACCAGCCGGCGAGAAGTCTGATTGCGTTATTGATTGACTCGCTCAGGACATCAAGGACGGGAATATCTTTTGTCCTCATAGGCTCAACATTGTAAATAATTCCCATCAGCCAGAGCCAAGCTATTACGACGAAAAAGGGGAAATTTACGCTCAAAGCCAGCATAAAACCTGCGAGAGTAAGAATGAGCCACATTGACCAGATAATTTTGGGGTTGACATCTTGAGATACTAAACTTCGAAATTTCTTGACGGGATGAAATTTATCGAACTTTGCATCAAGATATTCATTAATTACGTAATTGGCCGAAGCTATAAGACACGTAGAGATGAAACCTGCTAAAAATTTTGTAAGTGAAAAAGTTCCTGTGTGAGTGAGAAATTTTGCGCAAATAATTCCGGGAAGAATAAAGAATTGTTTTATCCAATGATCAAGTCTCAAAATTTTGACATAAACATAGGCTTCTTGCTTCTTGCTTCTTGCTTCTTGCTTCTTGCTTCTTATTAATTTTTAAGTTTAGCATATTTTTCAAATTTTATCATCGTCCATTCATTGGGAATGTAATTAATCCTGTACAAATTTTAATACCTGTTGTATTTTGACGCTATAAAATTTTAACATGCAGGTGAATTATTTTGTCCTGGAATATCTCTCAGCTATTTATAATTTGTCCGTTAATATTTATCGGCGGCGTAATTGACGCAATCGGAGGAGGCGGAGGCTTAATCACTCTTCCTGCTTTCTTAATCGCAGGTTTCCCCGTTCATGTCTCAATCGGCACAAACAAAGTCAGCTCAGCAATGGGAACGTCAATTGCTTTCTACAAGTTCATGCGCGACGGTTATATGCCCCTGAAGCTCTCTTTATGCGGGGTGATTTTCGCGTTAACAGGTTCATCACTCGGAGCACGAACAGCATTATTAATCAGCGATTACGCCTTCAAGATTTTAATGCTCGCAATCCTCCCGATAACGGCTTTTTACGTCTTTCGTTCACAAAACTTACTCAGAGAAGAGAAAAATACACAAGATTACATTAACACTAAGACTTATATTATCTGCATACTTGTAGCGTTCTTCATGGGATTTTACGACGGATTTTACGGGCCTGGAGCTGGAACTTTCATGCTACTTTTATTGGCCGGAGCCGCAAAATTGAGCGTTCAGAAAGCTAACGGAGTTACGAAGGCTATAAATTTCTCTACGAACGTTGCCGCAATCGCTGTATATTTCATGAATGGAAAAGTAATTTTGCCGCTTGGAATTACTGCAGGATGCTTCAGCATAATGGGAAATTACATCGGAGCAAGATTTTTCGAGAAGGGAGGAGCTAAAGCTGTTAGACCTGTAATTTTGATTGTGCTATCATTATTTTTCATCAGAGTAATTTATGACTTATTATTTTAACGTGAAAGGATTTGATTTAATTGCGTAAGTTTTTAGCGTTATTACTCGTTCTCGTTCTGGCTACAACGGCTCTTGCTCATCCCGGAAAACTCGACAAGAACGGCGGACATTACGACAAGGAAACCGGAGAATATCATTATCACAAAGGCCCGAATGCCCTCGAAACTCTGGAGATTAGGCGTAACACAGTCTACAAAGCTAAGATTGAGCGTGTTGTTGACGGAGATACAGCGATCGTTTCATTCTTATTCGACGACGGCAAAAAGTATCAGAAAGAACGCGTGAGATTTTTGGGCGTTGATACTCCTGAAACAGTTCACCCGAATAAACCCGTTCAGTATTACGGCAAGGAAGCAAGCGACTTTACGAAAGCTCAGCTCACTGACAAAACCGTTTGGCTTCAGACTGATGTCGGCGTAATGGATCGCTATAACAGAATGCTCGCGTATGTTTGGCTCAAGGAACCCAGCGAGAAGGATTTAGACAACGAAAAAGCTATTCGGGCTAACATGTTTAACGCGAGATTATTGCTCGATGGTTATGCTCAGGTTATGACGGTTCAGCCGAACTCGAGATACTCAAACTTATTCGTTCATTTCCAGCGTGAAGCTCGTGAACAAAGCAAAGGCCTCTGGGGTAAAGAGCCGGAATAATTATGAAACTTTTTCAAGCCGTCCATTTCGGGCGGTTTTTATTTTGGCTTTGAGACGTAAATATTCCCATCGATAAAATATCGCCATAACAAATTTTTATACTCTTCAGCGTAATCAATATTAATTCTCGGTGAAGTCTTAACGCAAAAATCTCTTCGCTCGTCGTCAAGGATAAATAACTTTTCCCCGCATAAATCATCGCCGTAATTTTCCCGAGTAATCCCCATTGCCGCACATAATTTTCCCGGCCCATTGCATAAATTAATCTTGTTGCGAGTTTTTCTCCTCGTCATCATGAGTTCAAGGCCTTCAATGGGTTCAAGCGCACGAATTAATACAGCTTCAGGCTTCCCCGCGAAATTGGCCGTAACGTTGAAGCATGAATACATCCCGTAAATCATATAGACATACGCAAATCCGCCGTCAGCAAACATAATCTCCGTTCTGGAAGTCCTCTTGTTGTTGTAAGAATGAGCGGCTTTATCCTCCGGGCCTTTGTAGGCTTCAGTCTCGACGATTAAGCCCGAAGTTATACCGTCAAGTGATGAATGAACTAAAATTTTCCCAAGCAACTCACGAGCGAGAATATTTGCGTCTCTGGTGTAAAACTCTCTGAGTAATTTTTTCATGATGATATTATACTTTTCGGCAGGTGATAAATTTATGACAAAGATAAAATTTGCTGTACGTTCAGATGTTGGCAAGGTCAGGAAGAATAACGAGGATAATTTTTACTGCAACGGAATTTACATGACTGAAGCCGAGCGGGAAAAGCCATTTTTCATGAGCGGGATTGCTGAAGCTCCGTGTATTTTTGCCGTTTGCGACGGAATGGGAGGAGAAGACTGCGGAGAATTGGCCTCATTCTTGACAGTAAAAACTCTCGCTGAACACTCGGATAAAATTTTGCGTGGGGATTACGAAGCTGTTGAAGCCTTTGTGAAGGACGCTAACAAGAAATTAATTGACATCATGAACGCTCAGAATATCCAAACCGGAACAACTTTAGCAATGGCGACTGTCAGCAAAAATTATTTCACGCTCTACAATCTCGGCGACTCCAGAATTTACAGGCTCAACGGTGAAACTCTCATACTTTCGACTGACGACCACACCGTAACTTATGACATGATACGAGCAGGACAACTTGACCCGCGAAAGGCTAAAACTCATCCGTATAGAAATTACTTGACGCGCTTTGTTGGATGTGGAGAAGATGAGAATAATATTGCTCCGGACGTTATGGGTTTGCTTGACGTGAACGAGAACAAGAGAATATTAATCTGCTCGGACGGATTAACTGACATGCTCAATCACTCGGAACTCGCCAGCATAATGAAATGTTATTCCGAAGTCTCAGACACGGTTAATGCTCTCGTTGATGCCGCGTTGTTCAAGGGTGGAATTGATAATGTTACGTGTATTGTCTTAGAGGTCAATGATGAGTAAAAAGCTCGTATTTGTCTCAAATTATTTCAATCATCATCAGGCGGCTTTAGCTGAGGAGTTCAGGAAAATTTACGGAGAAGATTACGTGTTTATCGCGTTTACCCCGTTCAATCAAAAGCGTCTTGCAATCGGTTATCAAGATATGAACCAAGCTCCTTTTGTCTTTCGCGCGTATGAAACTCCCGAAGCAGAACAGGAAGCCCGAAAAATTATCGACGAGGCCGAATGCGTGATAATCGGAGGAATGCCGGTAAATTATGTTGCGAGCAGACTTAAACTCGGCAAAATTACTTTCATGCAGTCAGAACGTTTTTTCAAGGGGCCAATCTGGAAGGACATTATACGTTTCGCAAAATATCTCAAATATTCCGGCGGAAGAGCTCAAGCACGAGACCAGAACGCGAAATTTTATTTGTTATGTGCTGGCGGATTTGTCGCGAATGATTACAACTTATGCGGATTGTTCAGACATAAAGCCTATCGCTGGGGATATTTTCCTGACTTAAAACTTTATGATGACATTGAAGCCTTAATCTCCCAAAAAGAACCTGCAAGAATATTATGGGCCGGAAGATTTCTCGACTGGAAGCACCCGGATTTAGCCGTAATCTTAGCTAAAAACTTGAAAGCTCTGAACGTAAACTTTAAGCTGAAAATTATCGGCTCCGGAGAAATGCAAGACACTTTAGCCGGAATGATTGACGCTATGAACTTGCGAGACTGCGTTGAACTTTCAGGAGCATTGCCGGTTGAAGAGGTTCGGCATGAAATGGAACGTGCGAAAATATTTTTATTCACTTCGGACAGGGGCGAAGGCTGGGGAGTTGTCCTTAACGAGGCTATGAACTCGGCGTGTGCTGTCGTAGCTGGCGAGAAAATCGGTGCTGCTCCGTTCTTAATCAAACACGGTTATAACGGTTTAATCTTTCATGATAGAAATATTGAGGACTTAACGCGTCAAGTTGTTCACCTTCTGAGAAATCCGCAAGTTGCTTCTTTTATTGGACAAAATGCTTATGAAGGTTTATGCGCTGAATGGTCGCCGGAAGTTGCCGCAAAAAGATTTATTGAGCTCGCTGAAGTTTTGAGTGTTAAGAGTGAACCCGTAAATTTATGGGAAGAAGGCCCGTGTTCTCTGATATAATTACAGGCACATTCCCAATCACACAAAGAGAGGTATATACAAAATGAAAATTGGATTTATCGGACTCGGAATTATGGGCAAGCCTATGGCCAAAAACTTAATCAAAGCCGGACATGAACTCCGTGTATATGACCGCACTCAAGCCGTTGCTGATGAAGTCGTCGAGTTCGGGAAAGGTAAAGCCGTAAGAGCCGTTAATGCTGTTGATGCCGCAAAAGGTGTTGAGCTCGTCCTTACAATGCTGCCAAATTCCCCTCACGTTAAAAGCGTAATGCTTGAGGATGATAAAGTTGCCGAACACATGGAAAAAGGCGCAAGTTTCATTGATATGTCCTCGATTAACCCGATAGCGAGCCGTGAAATTGCTGATGCCCTCGCGAAATTCGGAATTGACATGCTCGACGCTCCAGTCTCAGGCGGTGAACCGAAAGCAATTGACGGAACTTTAAGCTTCATGGTCGGCGGTAAAAAAGAAGTCTTCGCGAAGTTTGAGCCGGTATTAAAGGCTATGGGTTCAAGCGTAGTACTTTGCGGCGATATCGGAGCGGGAAACGTTACGAAACTCTGCAATCAAATCGTCGTTGCTGTGAACATTGCGGCCGTCAGTGAAGCGTTAATGCTCGGCAAAAAAGCAGGCGTTAATCCCGAAGCAATTTATCAGGCAATTCGCGGTGGACTTGCAGGCTCAACAGTTATGGACGCTAAAGCCCCGATGATCATGGACAGGAATTTTAAGCCCGGCTTCAAGATTGACCTGCACATTAAGGACTTGAATAACGTGTTCGACGCTGCAAAAGCTGTAGATTCTCCCACGCCGTTGACGAGCTTAGTATTCGACATGATGAAAATTCTTCACGGCGACGGAAAAGGCCAGTGTGATCACAGCGCGTTAGCTTTAGTTTACGAAAAAATGGCGAATACGGAGATTACTCGCGGTTAATTTTAGTTGATGAAATTATTTCGGCCTCGTGTGAAATGCACGGGGTCATTTTTTTTACTCTCACAAGTTTTTCATAAGCAATAAATATAATCAGCCTTGTGTGAAATTTTTCATGATATATTAATCCCTGAGAATAAATTCAAGGAGGAATTATCACGATGGGAAGCACGATAGATTTACACATTCACACGAACGCGTCAGACGGGACGGATTCACCCGAAAATTTATTGTGGGAAATTCAGAAAGCCGGCATAAAGATTTTCGCGATTACAGATCATGACACTATCAAAGGCGCGATGAAGATGAAGAAGATTTTACCAGCTGGGATGAGATTTATACAGGGCATAGAGTTTTCATGCAGGACGATTAACAGCAAGTGTCATATTTTGGGCTTGAATTACGACGAACATAATTTAGATTTTACGGCGGCATTAAGACGAGGCGACGCACTAAGACACGAGAAGTTTAACAAGAGAATTGAGCAGCTCAAGACGAAGTTCAACATAAATTTTACTCAGGACGAGATTGATTTACTCTTAAGGACTCCGGGCGTTGGGAAGCCTCATGTTGCGAATTTACTTGTCTCGAAGGGATTAGCCGCGAATAAACAGGAAGCAATTGAACGTTATATCGACAAGTGTAAAACGGGAAATTCCAGAATAGAGGCCGAGTTCGCGATTAAAGCGATAATTTCTGCCGGCGGCGTTCCAGTTTGGGCACATCCATTAGGCGGCGAGGGAGAGGCTGAACTTCCAGAAGAGAAATTTCACGAGACATTGAGCGAGTTAATATCGTACGGGCTTAAAGGGCTTGAATGCTGGTACTCAAAATATGAAGTTGCGAAGTGTCAAAGGCTTGAATATTTCGCGAAACAAAACGGGCTTTACGTCTCAGGAGGAAGCGATTATCACGGCAGAAATAAGAATATTCCATTGGGAAAATTGAACGCTAGAAATCAGATTATAGACGCTAAAACTTTAAGTATTCTAAGGAGAATGAATTTATGATTGCTGGGCTGAAAAAGTTATTATGGCTTGCTTTATTGGCCGGAATTTGTTACGGAGTATATTATTTCTTTTTCACGGAGAAGGAAATTTTTTATGGGCTTACGACTTCAGAGATTACGCGCGGTGATATTGTCTCAACAGTAACGGCGACAGGTGAACTTAATGCGCTTAACGTCGTCGAAATAGGTACGCAGATATCCGGAAGAGTTCAGGAGATTTACGTTGATTTTAACTCTCCGGTTAGGGCCGGCCAATTACTAGCATTGATTGACCCGTCCGTGTTGACTTTGACATTGAGGGAAGCTGAAGCGTCATTGCAAGTCTCTCAAGCCAGTGTTAGGAGTGCACAGGCGGCATTAAACGAAGCTCAGAGAAAATATAATCGCAATAAAGAGTTATTTGACCGAAAATTAATAGCGAGAAGTGAAGTTGATACGAGTGAAGCGGATTTAGACATGAAGAGAGCATCATTGAAGCAGGCACAATCACAAGTTTTACAAGCTCAAGCCTCCGTTGAACGAGCACGAACCAACTTGAATTATACCCGCATAACTTCTCCTGTGAACGGTGTAGTAATCGACAGACAAGTTGACGCAGGGCAGACAGTCGCGGCGAGCTATCAAACTCCGACGTTGTTCAAAGTTGCTCAGGACTTGACGCAGATGCAGATTGAAGCGAAAGTTGATGAGGCTGATATTGGCGGCATTGATGAAGGGCAGAATGTGAGCTTTCGAGTTGACGCGTTCCCGGAAGAAAGTTTTACGGGTAAAGTCGTTCAGGTCAGACTTGCGCCCAACTCAAGCAGTAATGTCGTAACTTATACGGTCATAATTCACGTTGATAATCCGGAATTGAAGCTCAAGCCTGGAATGACTGCGAACGTTTCGATTGAGACTGCACGGGCGAGAAATGCTTTGAGAATTCCTGTTGCGGCATTAAGATTTACGCCACCGGAGGGATTACTCGCGACAATTTCATTTGACCAGGAAATTTTGACGCGTCCTAGAACTCTTCATTCTGGGATATTATGGCCTGA
>CALGHA010000012.1 GCA_937915835.1 uncultured Fretibacterium sp.
CTCGATTATGCCGCTTTTTCGTCTACTGAATGACTTGTAGCGGAACAAGTCGCACCTTCATAATAGTCATAAAGATAAAATCCTCCTCTTAAATAAAATTCGCATACATTTTAGGTAGGTTTTATTTTTTGTCTAATGCGCCTTCTGAATTTTCAGTTATAGTTTCAGCCTATAATTTAAGGGGAGGTTTGCAAGAAATTGTGTTATTGATGATTAGTTTCGAGAGTTTCCAGGAGTTTTTTTGATGTAAAGTTTACCCATGCTGCTTTCGTTTACCGAGTCAGCCTCAAAAGGTACAGCAAGATAATCATTCCCGTTTAATTCCTCGCTGATAATCCCTGAGCAAAGAGTGTAGCCGTTTAAGCCTTTCATTAAGTTTAACATTGTGGCTCTGTCGTTAGCTTTTATGGTTCGGAGATATTCATTAGTGCTTAAGATTTCCTCAGCATAATAGAACGAAGCAGTATCGCCCTATTCAAACGAGAGACACGGATAATCTCTGAGTTCATCAAAGCAGATTGATTTTTTCTTCGCTAAGGGATGGCCTGACCATAAATAGACGTAAGCGTTGCAGTTTATAAGATGGTGAAAATCAAGGTCCGCTGTACGAAGCAATTTTCGGATAAGCTGATAACGTCTTTAGTCTGAGTTTCAAGGATTGCGAAGTCATATTGCAGTGTATCATATTCTTTCACGAGTTCAACAAAGGCTTTGACGACGAACGAATAATGCTGACTGGAAACGCCAAATTTTTTCTTTATGCCTTTAGATTTTCCGCAACGTTCAAGAAGTTCTTTATACTGGTTATAAACTTGTCGAGCATAAAGAATGAAATCTGCACCTTCGGGAGTTAGAGTAACGCCTCTTCCGCTTCTGTGAAATATCCTAATGCTGAATTCTTTTTCCGGCTCCTGAGATGCTCGGCCATAAGAATAAATGTTACATTTATCTGAACTTGCCTGTAAGAGGTAATAAAACATTTTCAACGAAATCCCAAAATTCGTAAGGATATTTTCCCGTTCAAAATAGCATAAAATCCAGCTGCCGATTGGCGAATGAATTTTTATTTGTATGTTAAAATGCGCAACAAAGCATGTATAAATCTTTTTTATTGATAGGAGCTTAAATTTAGTTGAAGTCTTTACTCTTGGTAATCTCGGCATTTGTGCCTATGTTATCCCTTAAACCTGCTATGGCGGACACTATCAACACAATATATCTTGCTGGCGGTTGTTTTTGGGGCGTTCAAAAATTCTTTGACCAATTCAACGGCATCATAAAAACTGAAGTCGGTTATGCTAACGGACCGAATAAAGCGCCGTCTTACGAAGAAGTTTGTTCGGGAAGCGGCCATGCTGAGACTGTCCGAATTGATTATGATCCCGATATTATGCCCTTAGCAAAAATCATTGAACGTTATTTTATGATAATTGATCCTTTGTCTGTCAATAAGCAGGGAAACGACAAAGGCACACAATACAGAACAGGTATTTACTATGTAACACCTTCACAAGTTAATGAAATTGAGCCTGTTTATCAAACTGAAGAACAAAAATATGGAAAAAAACTCGTTGTTGAATTTATGCCTTTGAGTAATTTTTTCCGGGCTGAAGAATATCATCAAAAATATCTTGATAAAAATCCAGGCGGGTATTGTCATATTCCACAGTCATTGTTTAAACTGCCGGAAGATAGGGAAGCTGCTCTCCGTGCACGAATAGGGGACTTAGCCTATGAGATAACTCAAAATGCTGCTACAGAATATGCCTTTACAGGACAATACGATAATTTTTTTGAGAAGGGACTTTATGTTGATATTGTTGACGGTGAACCACTTTTTATCTCAATGAACAAGTATAATTCAGGCTGCGGCTGGCCGGCATTTACAGCTCCTATTACTAAAGATGCTGTGTATGAAAAAAAAGATGCTTCTCATGGAATGATAAGGACAGAAGTCCGTAGTAAGAAAGCCAATTCTCACTTAGGACATGTTTTCAACGATGGCCCGAAAGAAACAGGGGGATTGAGATATTGCATTAACTCTGCTGCGTTAAGATTCGTTCCGTATGACAGACTTGAAGCTGAAGGATACGGCGAGTATAAGGATATGTTCAAGTAATCCTGATAAGCCATGAGGGACAAAGATAAAACCAATGTAATGCGGCTACTTGACGGGAAAAAAATCCCATATTCCAGCCATAATTATAATCCAGATCCCACTATGACCGGTGAGGATATAGCGGCTCTTCTGAATGAACCTCCGGCCCGTGTTTTCAAGACGCTTGTAACTCAGGGGAAGAGCGGCACTTCTTATTATGTATTTATAGTTCCAGTGAATGTCGAACTTGATCTCAAAAAAGCGGCTAAAGTGGCAGGTGAAAAATCTATATCTATGATAAGGCAGAAGGAACTACTTCCCTTGACAGGATATATTCACGGCGGCTGTTCTCCAATTGGAATGAAGAAACAATTTCCTACGTTTATTCATGAGACAGCCGTAGAATTTGACACAATTTTTGTCAGTGCGGGTAAAGTGGGATATCAGATAGAATTAAACCCGACAGATTTAATGACTGTTGCCAAGTGTAAAACAGTTGATATTGTGTGCTCATAAAAATATTACGGCAGGTAAAGTGAAGAACTACTAGATTTTCTTTGGAAAGACATTTAATATTAACCAGACATTATAGTTATTCGAGTGGATATTTCGATATGTAAAATTCTAGTTAACAATACACAGGCTATATCTCCTCAATGTAGAAGCCGTTCAATACGGGATTGACATATTGTAGCATATTCAATCATGCCGCGAGTGTGGTCATTTTTACTATGTTATGTCTGTTGTACGCTCTGGGGCTTACAATTTGGGTTATTTTCGCCCCCTTTCAATCAGGAACAGACGCATTTAATCAGTTATATCTACATCGGGAACAATCTGGATCGTATAGTCCGGATATAATTGCTGCAATTCATGAATTAATATATTGAGTGCCTCTTTCTGTGCCACATTAAAGCTCAGAACGACATCAAATCTTATGCTCTTATCCTTAAGATAAAAACCATGCATTTGCAACGCCCATTCATGAGCAAGAACTATGTTTTGAATCTTCGCCCGCATCTGAGTTGCAAATTCGTTCTTAGTATTATATGAATAAATGCTTATTCCGGCTAAAATAACTCCTGTTTCTTTGTATACTCGCATTTGAACCTTTCGCGTCAACACATCAACTTCGCTCACTGTCATAACATCGGGAAGTTCAATGTGAACTGCTCCGTAACTTTTATTCGGCCCGTAATCGAACAATACTAAATCATAAGCTCCTTTGACTTCGGGGGCCTCACTTAAAATAGCTTTAATCCTTTTGCTTACTTCAGCATCAGTTCTGTGTCCTATTAAGTCATTCAATGTTTCACGCATCATTTCGATACTGGCCTTAATAATCACAACAGCAATAACAACACCTACATATGCTTCTAAAGATATGCCAGAGATCAAGAATATCAATGCAGAGACCAGAACCGAAGCAGAAAGCACTGCGTCAAATGATGCATCTGAGCCTGACGTAATTAATGCTCCGGAATGTACTTTTTCTCCCTGTGTTTTTACATACTTTCCTAATATTAACTTTACTGCAATAGCCACAGCGATAATGAAAAGGTCAATAGCATTGTAATTTGCAGTCTCTGGATTAATTATTTTCTTTACGGATTCAACAAAAGATGTTATACTAGCATAAAAGACAATAGCCGCTACAAGCATTGAGCTGATATATTCAACTCTGCCGTGCCCGAGAGGGTGAGCTTTATCTGCCCGGCGAGCTCCTAATTTTGCCCCGATTATTGTGATTATTGAGGACATGGCATCGGATAAATTATTAACTGCATCAAGTACTACTGCTATAGAGTTTGACAATAATCCGACAACTGCTTTGAAAGCTGCAAGGAGTATATTTTATTATCATTCCCAAGGTCCACGTTGATTATTATCTTTCGACTTCCTCAGTCCGAACGTCGCTACGTCGACACAATCTGCGAGCGGAAAATCCTGCGTTCTCAGCACAATCTGTCAATTTAATTTCATACTCACTGCAATCTCATAAAGTTGCTGATCTGAGGTCATACACTGAATACAAATTGCCGCAAGATTTACTACTCTATAAATATTAATTTAACTCATAACTGCCCTTACGTAAAGCCTTCCAATGCCTCCGCGAGTTTAGTAAAAGCTCAGATGTGGTAGTACCAAATGTACCGCACGCCAAATCACTTTGTTAGCACCAATTTTCTTAAACACAGTCATGGTAACTTCTTGCTTATCTGGAAAGTTTTTATCGATGTCTCTGTCATACGCAAACAACGCTCTTTGACTTTTCATGAGTTGCATTCCAGAAATCCACATCGCGGATGTCTTGTAGCCCCAAACAAAGTAAGTTTCTTTTTCAGCTCAAGACATAAGTGCATTGTAGTGTTCATAATTTTCTATGTTGTCATTTTAAAACTCATTTTTAGACACGATCTCATACTGCTTAATTTCGGGATTTTTCGCTTGAATCCATGCTCCAAGTGCTGATAACAAAATCTCAGAATGAGACGAGGCAGCAGATTCCAATTCCACATCTGCTTCTGTCATAGCATTCATAATATCGGCAAAGGCACATCCATGACCATTTACACGAGTTCTAACAATTCATATCGATTTATACATTCCATGTTTGCTAGATATTCCTTGCCGCTTGCCTTCTCCCTAACTTTGATAGTCTGATAATGTTTCTCAACCAGACCCAGTTTCTCGTATTAATTAATAAATTCTATCCCTTTCCTTTCAATTTGGCGGTTTCATGTAGGATACGACTTCAGCTAACTATCAAATTTAATTCGGTTTCAGGATTGCCTGCCATAAAGCGGCTTATGAGCTTTTATTTTATCCGCGCAAAAAATAAAACCTCCGGCTTTCACGGCTGGAGGCTTTTCTTTATCATTAAACTCTCATTAACGTCTAAATCTTCGCTGTGAGTTGAGATTATTATTTTGTCGGCTGAGTTCACGCTGAGCACGTATTCTCATCGTCGCAGGTCCTGGAGCTGGCATATTTTCCGGGTCATACTTTGGCATAATCACAACTTTTCTCATCGGAGGCTCACCAATTGATTCCGTCGTAACATCGTCGCGATCTTTAAGCGTCGTGTGAATTACCCAGCGTTCCCAAGAAGCCATTGGGTCAAGCCTTATCGGTCTTCCGAATTTTACGGCCTGTCTTGCTGTAGCTTCGGCTAATCTCTCAAGGCTCTTCGTTCGTCGTGCTCGATAACCGCAGCTGTCAATTTTTAATCTCGGCTCATTCTTGGGATCTCTCAGCGCAAGATTAACAATATATTCCATTCCTCTTAAAGCGTCGCCGTAACGTCCAACGACATAATCAAGCGCGTCATTTCCGGCAATCTCAATTGTATTTCTCTCAGTCTCGGAAATTTCTGCTTCTGCCTCAAAATCCATGAGCTTCAAGATGTTATTCACAAAGTCAAGCCCTCGTGAAGTTAAATCCTGACGAGTTGACGCAGTTACTTCTATCATGAGCTTCTTTGCGCCGAACAATCCGAATAATCCCTCACGTTCTGAGCTAACAACTTCGGCTTTGAGTTCTTCGATTGGCAGCTTCCATTGTCTTGAGGCTTCGATGAGTGCTTCGTCAATGCTGGCGGCTTCAAGTGTAATTTTTCGTTCTTGAATCAAGATTATCACCTCTCAATTTATTATTCTTGCATGTTATTTTCTCTATTTCGTTTTTGGCTTATCTTTATAGAGCGTCGGTTTAGTCTTCATCTCTTCGGTCGTCTTGCGTGAAACTCTGACTTGATGAACTATTCCCATTAGAGACGAAATTCCCCAATATAGCAAAACTCCTCCAGGCAATCCGAAGCAAATAAACGTCAAGAACAGCGGCATAAACCAGTTCATCATTGCCATCTGAGGATTTCCCGCAGAAGTCAAGTGCTGTTGAAGCCAGGTTAAATAAGCGATGAGAATTAACAGGATAAAATTAGCAATCCATATGCCAATATTCGAGAAAAGCAGGCTCAAGTTCGTAAACGATGACAGGAAGACCATAACAACGCCTAATTGCTCGTTCGGAATGCGCACGCCGTTTTCGTCGACAAGTCTTAATGCGTCAGCTACGGTTGTCAATACGCTCCCGCCTAAGTTCACGCCCAAAAACGTAACGTTCGTGAATGCTTCTGTTTTCGTCAAGTCATAGAGAACTCCGTAAAGCAGAATGAAAATCGGCAACTGAATTAAAAGGGGTAAACAGCCGCTGGCCGGATTAACTCCGTGTTCTTTGTAGAGCGCCATAGTCTCCTGATTGAGTTTGTCCTTATCTTCACCGTATTTATCCTGCAAGACTTTCAACATCGGCTGAAGTTTTTGCATCTTCTGCATGCTGACCATCTGTTTTTGCGTCAACGGGTGCATTGCAAGACGTACTAAAAGCGTGAGAGCTATAATCGCAAGTCCCCACGCAAAATTTGTGCCTATTCCTATGCTTGTAATTGCGTTGTGAATAATCTGGAGCAGTCCGAGCAATAACGCTTTCAATTGTGCCCACATGTTAAAATTTTCACCTCTCGTATTTTTTCGGCGGAGGATCATAACCTCCGGGATTCCACGCCCCACATTTTAATAATCGCTTAATCGTCAATAACGTTCCGTGAAAGAAGCCCCATTCGCGATAAACGGCAATTGCATAGTTTGAACACGTCGGATAAAACCTGCAATGTTTGCCGAGATACGGGGAAATTAGAACTTGATATGCGCGGATTAAGATTATTGCGAGACGGGAAAGCATATTTTACGTTATCAATAACTTTTTTCGCCTGAGTAATTTCTCAAGCTCCCTCAAAATTTCTGGTGTCTTAGCCTCTAAGCCTTTTTCTTTCAGGCCGAGCACGATTTTTACGCCTGGAATGATTTTCACTGAGAGTTGACGGAATGCCTCACGCAAAATTCTCTTGCCTCGATTACGAACGTGAGCTTTACCGAGTTTTTTGCCGACAGCACAACCGAACTTGACAGTGTCAGTGTTATCATCCCTCAAATATAATAACCGCACCAGCTCCCCATTTACACGAATACCGGTGCGGAAAATTACGTCAAATTCCCAGCCTTTTTTGATTTTCTCGAGACTAGGCACGTGTTAAGAATTTGCGGCCCTTGCGTCTTCTGTTGCGTAAAATCTTGCGTCCCGACGGTGAAGCCGAACGCGCTAAAAAGCCGATTTTTCGTTTTCTGGGTATGACATGAGGCTGAAATGTTCCTTTTTTCATGGTAAATTGAAGTTACTCCTCTCTGAAATGATAGGCGAAATTATAACACAGCAAAAATCAGGTGTACAATACAAGCACTAAAGGGGGTATGAAATTCTGAAACAGTTTATCATTGTTACGGGAATGAGCGGAGCCGGAAAGACTATGACGCTGAAAGTTCTTGAGGATTTCGGCTTTATCACGATTGATAATCTTCCGCCTGAATTACTGCCGCAATTATTCACGTTAATCTCAGAACGTCCGGAAGCGTCGCAAAGTCGGGGAGTTGTAGCGACTGTTGATGTTCGTAACGTGAGCAAAAATTTTGTGAAGGTCATTGATGATATTTCGCATGCTTGGGGAGGCGACGTAAAAGTAGTTTTCTTGACGGCTTCAGACGAGGAATTGTTACGGCGTTATGAGCGAACTCGGCGTGTTCACCCTCTTAATCGCGGAATGTCGACACGTGAAGGAATTAGACGCGAGCGAGAAATTTTATCACCAGTTTTAGACCGAGCGGACATTGTGATTGATACTTCGATGATGGATTTGCACCAACACCGTGAGAGATTGCTTAAGGAATTTTTCGGGAATGACGGCGGAGTTTCAATTTTAATCAGCTCATTCGGCTATAAATATGGAGTTCCTCAAGATTCAAGTTTTGTAATGGACGTTCGGTGTCTGCCTAATCCTTATTACGTCGACGAGCTCAAAACTTTAACCGGAGAAGATGAGCCAGTGAAGAAATTTTTATTGCAATTCCCGGAAACCACGCAATTTATCAACCTCACGAAAAACTTTTTAGACTTCGCAATCCCCCAATTCTTGAGCAATGTTCGAGGCCAATTACATATTTCCGTAGGCTGTACTGGAGGCCGTCATCGTTCGGTTGCAATGGCTGAATGGCTCTATGAGATTTACTCGAAAATTTACAGCGGGGTCTGCGTAATTCATCGTGATAAAGGACACGGTCATCAATGAGAGTTAATTGCGGCATTATTAATCATGTGAAGTTGTGTTTGCGACAAGAAGCAAAATAATCAATGAGCATTACTCACGATTTTATCGAGTTTTAGACAGGTAAGAAATTTATGATGTTAATTCATAGTGTCATGGAGTAGACTATCAATGAGCTTTATTCACAACGTTATTAATAATTGTCGCTTTAAGGAGAAAAATTATCAATGAGCTTTATACTAGGAATTCTCACGACGTTATTAATATTATTCATGTTCGGACGTTTAAAGCTGAAATCCGGTCGGCCAATTATCGAGCGAGCGATTAATAGGAAATTATCAAGCGGGCCTTACATCGTAGCAGTCGGAGGAGGAACGGGATTATCGACACTTTTACGGGGGATTAAGGCTTTTACGCGAAATATTACGGCTGTTGTCGCTGTAACTGACGAGGGCGGGAGTTCTGGGCGTATTCGCAACGAATGGGGAATGCTTCCGCCTGGTGATGTTCGTAACTGTATAGTCGCGCTTGCTGAGAATGATAATGAATTGCGTAAAATTCTTGACTTCAGATTTGACAGGGGAGAATTGGCCGGTCATAGCTTGGGAAATTTATTGCTGCTGGCTGTTACGGAGATGTGCGGAGATTTCAGCCTTGCTGTCGAACAAATGAACCATCTGTTATCAATTCGCGGGCGTGTCCTTCCTGTAACAACTGAGGGAATTACTTTAGTCGGGAAAACTCGCGAAGGCCTGAACGTCAAAGGGGAATTAAATATTTCTGAACACGGGCATGAACTCGCTGAAATTTGGCTTGAACCTGTGAACGCTAAGCCATTGCCTGAAGTCTTAAGCGCGGTTGATGAAGCCGACGTAATTTTGCTTGGGCCTGGAAGTTTATTCACGAGCGTAATTCCGAATTTGCTTTTACCCGATTTTGCCGACAAGTTACGGGATTCGCAAGTTCCGAAGATTTACATCTGCAACTTGATGACCCAACCCGACGAGACAGCCGGAATGAATATAGTTCAACATTTAGACTGGGTAACTGCGGCTTTAGGCTGTGCACCTGACTTTGTGATTGCGAACAGTGAAGAAATTCCGCCGGATATCGTCGAAGCATATAAACGAGATGGAGCGAGCCCGCTTTATCTGGATCATCATCAACGAGATTTAATCAGCAAGATGGGATGTATTTACGTTGAAGCGCCGATTATGTCAGTGTTCGAGAGCGAAAAAGAAGGCCGAGTTCTGAGACATGATTCCCAAAAATTGGCCTCTGTGATATTCAGGTTAATTCGCAAGATTGACGAGTGAAGCTATAAATTTCTGACGTATTCAGCAAAGGCATTCTTATTCTCAATCGCTGTAGTCGTCGGACGGCCTAAATTCTCACGTGCTCCGATTTTTGCTTTAGCCTCGATGAAAGTTAAGCCCTCGTTATCACTCGCAAACTTCAACGCCTCATCAAGAGCTTCATAATTCTCAACGCTGAAAGTTTTTGCATAACCACAGGCCTTTGCGATTTCAGGAAGATTTATATTCTTTGCGACAGTTGGAAGTCCTCCGACGCTTTCATGAGCTGAATTGTTGATGACGACGTGAACAAGATTTTTAGGCTTCAGACTTCCGATTACGGCCAACGCTCCCATATGCATTAAAGCTGCTCCGTCGCCGTCAATACACCAGACTTTATGATTTGGCTTGTTCAGAGCGACACCAAGCGCAATAGATGAAGCATGACCCATTGAGCCGACTGTGAGAAAATCGCGTTGATGAGTTGTTCGCAGCTCGAATAATTCACGTGAAGTTTTGCCGGTTGTGCTGATTATGGGATTATCGCCTGAAAAGTTGATTATGTGCCTGATAATCTCTTCTCTGAGCATGAAATTTTCATTTTGATACGCAACTTTTTCTGAATAGCTTAATGCTCCCTTTTTGATTATGAAGCTGACATCATGCCCATCACGTAAAATCTCGCGAAATTCTTTCATGACACTTTCAAGCTCATGTTGGATTGTGTCTTTGTCAATGACGAAATATTTTATACCGAGTAAGTCAAGCATATCTAAAGTTTTCTCGCCTTGATAAATATGTTGCGGCTCATCATGAACTCCGGGTTCTCCTCGCCAGCCAATTATAAAGATTACGGGAATGTTATAAACTTTTGGATTTGTTAAACTCGTCGAGGGATTTACGATATTGCCTAAGCCCGAATTTTGCATGTAGACGACTGGAATTTTCCCCGTTGTTAAGTGATAACCAGAAGCGAGAGCTAAAGCGTTTCCCTCATTTGCGGCGATAATATGATGATCAGGATTAAGCCCGTAAGTTTTCATGAGATAATCACATAGCGCGCGTAACTGACTGTCAGGAACTCCGGTGAAGAAATCAGAGCCGAGAATTTCAACGAAAGTTTTTACGTCCATCTATCTTTACTCCCCTTTATCATAAAAATATAACACGTTCTATTTTTGCGTCAAAATTTCGCGGTATAAATTTCTTATGGTCTTATGGTCAAGTTCTGCCGGAAAATTCTTTAATCGCTCAGGATTTACCGAACTCGTCAGCTCGTCTATTTCATGTTCAGACGCTTCGGGAATGTTTAAGCCTAAACGTAAGAATATCGCATTAAACTTGTCGGAAGCCTCAATCGGAGAATTGCAATTCATAGCTTCAGCAATCTCACTCAGCACATCAAGTTTCGTATTCTCAATCAGCCATCGAAACAATACGCGATTACACAAAGCCGCTGAATGTCCGTGAGCAGTCCCGAAAATCCCCGTAATCCTGTAGCACATTGCATGTCCTGCCGTCGTCTGTGAGATATTTATAGCTTTGCCGGCAGTGTATGAACTCATTAACATTTTCGCTGGGTCATACGAAGCCGGGTAATTCTCAAGCATTCGTGTTATATTCGCGAGGGCTTCACGGGAAAATTCTTTGCTTTGACTATTTGCGTTGACCGACCAAAAAGACTCTAGGGCATGAGAGAAAGCATCGAGGGCCGAAGATTTGCGATGATATTCGGGCAGATATTTTAACAGTTCGGGGTCAAACATGACGTAATCAGGAATAATATTCTCGTCAGTGATTGAGAGCTTTTTACCGTCCTTATAGAGCACCGCAAACCTCGTAGCCTCGCTTCCTGAACCGGCCGTCGTCGGAATAACAGCTAACTTCGCTTCAGGATTATTCAGCTTAACGTATTTCGCTACGTCAATCGCTGTGCCCCCCCCACCAGTAAGTAGAAATACACAATTTTGAGCCTTGAAAAATTCACAAGCTGCCTTTGCTTCTTCTAATTTCGGGTTAGGAGTAAAATCGGTAAAATTAAACACTTCTGCACTGAGCGAATTTAAACATTCACGGAGAGCTGAAAATTTCTCGGCAGATTTCCCATGAACGAATAAAATTCTGCCTGCACTGTTCAAAATTTCCCGTAACTCCTCGTAACTGTTTAATACTCTCTGCATAATTTGACACCTTCCGTAAAAATTTCTGTTAACACATCTGCCCGCGTATCATGCTGGAAGAAACGCCCTTTGTGTAATCCGGTTCAATAACCTGGCCGCCCCATTC
>CALGHA010000013.1 GCA_937915835.1 uncultured Fretibacterium sp.
TACACGACTTTTCTCGAAAAAGAAGGAATTACCGGGACTGACGAGACCAGAATTAAACAGCGCAAGGATAATAAACTTCGTGCGGAAAAAGTAAAAATTCATCTCAGCACGTTATTTAACGTCTCGAACTTCTCAGCTCAAGAAAAAGAAATCATGATGAGCCTCTCACTTTTCGGGAATATCAGAATTAAGAAGTCAAAATTTATCGACATGCTCACGCTCAAGGACGAAAAAGCTCTCAACAAGTTAATACGTTGCCGCTGGATTGAGATTGACGAAGTTAACGAGAAAATTTCTCTTCACCAAGTTATTCTGGACTTAGTTTACGCGGACTTGCAACCGACGACTGACAACTGCCAAAATATAACACGTTATATTATTGCGTTCATGAAAAATAGATCTCTGAATTCCGCTGAACAAGACGTGAGAAAATATGTCCTGAATGTCTTCATGAAGAGAATATCGGGGAAAGATTTACTTTATGCTGAGCTTTGCTTGAGTTACGGCAAGAAAGAATATATTGAAGAAGGTATAAAGATTTGCAATAGTCTTCAAGAAAAAAGTAAATGGGATATTTTACAGAGGCTTTATCGTGAGAAGGTTAAATATGCTGGTGAAGTTGATATTATTGAAGCTGAGGAGGAAGAAGAAGATTTTCATGAATATTGTGTGAGAAAATTAAATCTCGTAAGCCGAATGTTCGATGAAACTATTGACTTCTGCAAAAAATACTCGTCCGAAGCTGAATATTTATGCACGAATTATATTGCTATAGCTTTAAGATTTTCAGGAGCTATCGAGAATGAAATTATGTATATCTCTGATGACGAGTTCGAGCCGGAATTAAACGCGATATACGGGAAAATAATAAATATTCTTGACGAGGCCGGAGAGAAATTACAAGAAGCTAAAAGTATTTCACCTGAGAAGAAATTAACATTGCTTGAAGAATTACGGGATTTCTACGACACAAGCGATTATTCAGCATTTTACAGACTTGAACACTTCTCAGACCCGGAAAAACGATACTTTTATCAATCTCTAATCGACAAAATCAAGAAGCCACAAAAAAACGTTATTGAACTCGGAAGGGTTACGCTCTCGGAATTGGCCTTTGACTATGAATTTAAAGGGGATTACGAAAAAGCCCTTGAGTATTATGAACGAGCTTATGAGGAAGACTCCAGTAACTTTAATTTATACAACCTCGCCCAGATTTACGAAAAAACAGGCTATTATGACAAAGCAATTAACGTTCTGAAACATATATTAAGCACCGACGACGAAGAATATTACTCAGATTATGCCTGCGGAATGCTTATAGATATTTTAATATCCCAAAATAGAACAGCCGAAGCTGACTTTTTCGCTCATGAACTAATACGACATAATGAAAACAAAGATGATGCGGCAATGCTTGAAGGATATTACAAACTTTTTATTATTCACGGCGATAAAAAATTCTGGGAACTTTGCTTGAAATATTATCATGCTTTGGAGATTATGAATGATGAAAAATTTTCGTCAACCAACAATGATTTTCTTGGAGCTTATGTTGAGAAACTGCCAGTGTCTGAAGCAAGCATAACGGAAATCAATAATATTTTGAGACGCTCGGATTTTTCACAAAATGAAAGCAGCATTGTTGATATAATTTTCAAACGTTCGGTTGATATGGCGCTGAGCTTAAATCTTAATGAATGTTATATTAGGCAGCTAATGAGTTATAGCGTTTACATGAATAATCTGATAAATTCGAGAAGTCAAGAGGCGTTAGAGAATTGTGAGAAGGCTCAAAACTTTATGGAACGTAATAAAATCAACAATGCCTATTTACAAAATTTAATTTACAGCGTCAAGAGTAAAGCCATGTCGAATTTGTCAGATTTATATTCATTCGAGCAGGTCATGGAAATTCAAGCAAAAACGAATTATATTTTGCTAGTTGAGAGTGAGAATGGGGAAAATTATGAAGCGTGGGAAGATGCCGCGTCATCATACGGCTATATTGATGACTATGAAAATCAGCTGTATTGTCTCCGGCGGGCTCAGGAAATTTTAACGCGTAACTCTTCCCATGATTTTAATAAACTCTGGGATTTAACGCGTAACATAATAAATTGCTATATGAACCTGAAAAAGTTTGATGAAATTGCGCCGATGATATATGAACTTTGTGATGAGGCTTTTGCGCATGAAACGGAACAGGAGACAATAAATTTGACTTATAAACTTGAAGAATTGGCCGGTTATCTTGAAAAAGTTGATGTTAATGAAGCCTTTATGTTTTACTTTTTCGCAATTTACATGTCCTGCGCTGAAAATCTTGATGACGAGTTAATCATTGAGCTAATGAAAGATAGATCCGAAAGCCGTGAACAGGATTTTATACGAGAACTGAGTTATTTTATTTCTCAGGAGCTGACAGATAAGCAGATTAATTTTACAGCGTCAATAATCGAAAAAATAAAAGCTCTTGACGTAACGAAAGAGAACAGAAAAATTTATATCACAATCTTGCAGTCTTTCAGCCGAAAGTATAAGTTCAGAGAATTTGACTGGTAAAGACTTTTTACGAAAATCGAGTTCTCTTCAGGCCGTCTCGTCGCAACTCGTATATAGGCCCGACCGGCTGCGGGGTGG
>CALGHA010000014.1 GCA_937915835.1 uncultured Fretibacterium sp.
CACCCACCCACCCCGCATAGGGCGGATTGCTTTTGCGTGTATAATTTCTCCGTTGATAATAAAATTTTTCATCAGGAGGAACAATTTTACATATGTCAGAAGTACGCGTTCGTTTTGCTCCAAGTCCAACAGGAGCGCTTCACATCGGCGGTGGCCACACAGCATTATTCAACTGGCTCTGGGCAAGACACAACAACGGGAAATTTATTTTACGCATTGAAGACACTGACCTTGTACGCTCAACGAAGGAATACGAGCAAACTATCATGTCGGGAATGGTCTGGCTCGGGCTTGATTGGGATGAAGGCCCGGACATCGGAGGAAATTACGGCCCTTATCGCCAGTCCGAACGTTTAGAAATTTACAGGGATTACGCAAATCAACTCGTCAACGCCGGAAAAGCCTATCGAGACGGAGAAGCAATAATCTTCCGTGTTGAGCCTGGACAGGATATTTCGTTTAGAGACATTGTTTACGGACAAATTGACGTTATGAGCGACGGCCTCAGGGAAAAAGACAGCGACAAGCTCAAGGACATTGTGATAATCAAGAGCGACGGAATGCCCACGTATAATTACGCTGTTGTCGTCGACGATCACTTAATGCAGATCTCTCACGTTATACGCGGCGAAGATCATATCTCGAACACTCCTAAGCAAATTTTACTTTATCGAGCGTTGGGCTGGGAAGTTCCGGAGTTCGCTCATCTTCCAATGATACTTGGCCGGGACAAAAAGAAGCTCAGTAAGCGACACGGAGCAACGAGCATTTACGAATATCGCGATATGGGATATATGCCCGACTCAATGTTTAACTTTTTGGCATTGCTTGGCTGGTCAGCTGGAGACGATAAGGAAATTTTCACGCGTTCAGAAGCTGCGGAGTTATTCGAGCTTTCACGAGTTACACGAAAAGCCGCCGTATTCGACTTCGACAAGTTGAACTATATCAATCAGGAACACTTGAAAGCGTTAGAGCCTTCTGTTCGTCTCTCAATGGTAAGACCTTTCTGGGTTGAAGCAGGATTGCCGGTTGAAGAAGTCGAGAACAAACGCGGCGTAAAATATCTCGAGGACGCTTTAACTCTCATGGCCGGGCGTGGCAGAACAGCAAAAGAGATGTCGGAGTTCGCTGATTATTTCGTTTCGTTTGAACCCGTAAAAGCCCGCTGGAACGCTGAAGGCATCGACAAAGACAAGCTCAAGAAGTTTTTCACGGAACTTTTTGCCTCGCCTGAATGGAAAGCCGAGAAACTCGAAGAAATTGCACGTTCATACATAGCTTCGGTTGAAGGAGCAAAGATGAAGGATTACGCTATGCCCCTGCGTTTTGCGCTCACGGGAATGAAAGTTAGTCCGGGAATTTTCGAGGTCGCTGAACTCATGGGACGTGAAGAATGCCGAAAACGTTTAGAGTTCTACGGATTGTTATAGCTTAAATTCTGCGATTAACGGCGTATGATCTGAGGGTTTTTCCCATTTTCGCGGCTCAATATCAACCCAGCATTTTACGGCCAATTCTGCAAGTTTTTCAGTCGCGAGCATGTGATCAATTCTCCAGCCGATTGCTTTATTCACGGCATCTTTTACCCGATAATCATAGAAAGTATACACGCTAGAACTATCAAAGAGCCTCAGGATATCAGCGAGGCCCTTTTTTGTCTCGTTAAAGACTTCGCGGATTTCTTCACAGAAGCAGACGTGATTTTTCTTGTTCTCCGGATGCGTAACGTCTTGAGATGTCGGCGCAACGTTCAAGTCCCCAAGCCATAAGAATTTATTCTCAAAATTGGCCTCAATAATTTTTCTCACGCGCGAAAAAAACTCTTTCTTAACTTGGAAGTCAGGATGAGTGATTAATTTCCCTTGAGGAACATACGTATTCAGAATGATTAAGTCTTTATGTCTCAATGTCAATACTCGTGTCGCAAAATTGCCGTCGTCAAAGCCAAATTTTACGTCAACGTCTTCAAGCTCATTCTTCACGATTACAGCCACGCCGTTATAACATTTCTCGCCATGATAAAAGCTCCTGTAGCCTAATTCCCGAAAAGCAAGCTCCGGGAAAAATTCATCCTGAGTTTTCGTCTCCTGCATAAAGAGAACATCAGGCCTGCAAGTCTTCAGCCAACGTTCAAGAATATGCATACGAGACCTGACGGAATTAACGTTGAATGTCGCGATGATCATAAATTTTTCTCCTTATTATTACTCATTTCATGAAACAATTTTATTCTATCACGCATAATTTCTCTCATTGATTAAAAACTTTTGCAACCGTATAATTTTGCGCATAATCAGGAGGAATTATTATTGTTCAGTGTCGGGTTCTCAGAATTATTATTAATCTTATTTATCGCGTATGTCTTCGTCGGACCTCAAGACTTGCCGAAAGTTACTCGGTGGATTGCTCGCGTCTTAAAACGAACTCGTCAGCTCATCGCGGAAGTCAAAAACGAAACCGGCTTTGACCAGATTATGAACGAGACAAAAGAATTTCAGCGTGACATTAAAGCGACAATTAGCGAAAACGACAGGGAAATTCAGGAAAATTTACGCGGCATCAACGACGAAATGAAAGACGTAACACGAGAACTTGAGAGTAACATTAACGACGCTAAACATGAAACTTTCAAGAAATCATAAACGGAGGAATTTATCATGAGGCTTGGAGCAACGGAAATTTTATTAATTATATTCTTGGCACTCGTATTATTCGGCGGAGGAAAATTAGCAAGTGTCGGCAAAGCATTAGGCAGGAGCATTAAGGACTTCAAGAGTGAGCTGAAATCCACTGATGACGACAAAACTCAAGAGACCAAAGAATAAATGACGGATGATAAAGAAAGTCATTCCACGCTATTAACGCATTTATTAGAGCTTCGGCGTGCAATCTTAATCTCGGCAGCTTCAGTCGGGGTCGCTTTTTGCGCAATCTTCTTCGGCTTCATCGATTATCTCATGTCGTTAATCACTCGGCCAATTCAAGCAAAAGGCATAACCATAATTTACACGACAATGTCCGAAGTCTTTATCACGAAGTTCAAAGTCTCGTTAATCGCGGCCGTCATAATCGCAAGTCCCGTAATAATCTGGCAAATTTGGAGCTTCATTAAGCCCGGACTTTATCCGAACGAGCAAAGGAATTTTCGAGTGTTGTTCTTCGTCGCGCTAATTCTATTTCTCATCGGCGTAATCTTCTGCTATTCGGCGGTTTATTGGCTCGCTGTAGATTTCTTCATCGTTCAGGCCGTCGGCATCGCTTCTCCTATGCTCTCAATCGATAAATACGTCGGGTTCCTGTTCAGCTTCGTTCTGCCTTTTGGGTGCGCATTCCAACTCCCTGTAGCAATTTATCTCATGGCAAAAGTTAATCTCACTAGCTATAAGTCATTGGCCAAAAAACGTAAATATATCCTCCTCGCTATATTCACAATCGCCGCAATATTAACTCCACCCGACGTAATCTCGCAAATCGCACTCGGAATTCCACTTTACGCGCTTTATGAAATCGGTATTCAAGTTGCTAGATTTGCTAAGCCTAGACAACAAGGAGATTTATACGAATGATACAAGAATTTATTGACAACTGGCAAAATCGAGGCAATGAGAAAAGCGACACTCAAGCATTCTGGAACGGAATTTTGCGCGAATTTCTGAACATTGACAAGCCCGAAAACTTCATCGATTATGAAAAAGATGTTAAGCTCGCTCATGTCAGCTACATGGACGCTTATATCCCATCGACCAGAATTATTATTGAGCAGAAGAGCCGCGACGTTAATCTTGACGCTCAAGCTAAGCAATCCGACGGAACTTTAGCGACACCATTTGAGCAAGCCAAGCGATATTATGACTGGCTCCCGTTATCTAAACGAGGAAGATTTATCATCGTCAGCAATTTCCGGGAAATCCGCATTCACGATATGGAATATCCGAAGGCTGAACCAAAAATTATTTTGCTGGACGAGTTAGAACCTCACAAATTGGCCTTCCTCGTCAACAATGCCGCACTTCCTCCTGATAATATCGAAGTCAAAATTTCATTACAAGCTGGTGAACTCGTCGGAAAACTTCATAAGGCATTACTCGAACGATATATTGACCCGGACGATAAAGCCTCGCAACGCA
The DNA here is from genome assembly GCA_937915835.1 of uncultured Fretibacterium sp. GTDB lineage: Bacteria > Synergistota > Synergistia > Synergistales > Aminobacteriaceae > JAFUXM01. The sequence goes on from CALGHA010000014.1 coordinate 4,131, forward strand.
GCCTGAATATCTTTTGCGTACGTGTCGTATTCTTGCTTTATGCTGAGGACTCCGGATTATTCGCAAAATCTCAGTTCCACGATTACTTGAAGCCCCGTGAACTCGTCGCTCGTGATGCCCTGCAAAAACTCTTCAGCGTTCTCAACCAGAAAATAGAAGAAAGAGATCCATATCTTGAAGCTGGACTAAAAGCATTCCCTTACGTCAACGGCGGATTATTCGCGGAAAATGATATTGAGCTGCCACAATTGGACGGCGAACCTTTACGAATTATCCTTGAGGACATGAGTGAGGGCTTCGACTGGTCAGGAATTTCACCGACTATTTTCGGAGCAGTCTTTGAGAGCACGTTAAACCCGAAAACCCGACACGACGGCGGAATGCATTACACTTCACCGGAAAATATTCACAAGGTAATTGACCCGCTATTTATGGACGAATTGACACAAGAAGCTAATGAAATTCTGAGTTCTCCAAACACGAGAAAGTTACGCGCTTTCCAGAAAAAATTAGCATCGTTGAAGTTCTTTGATCCAGCTTGCGGCTCCGGAAATTTCTTGACTGAAAGTTATTTGTCCCTCCGTAAGCTCGAAAATCAAATTATCGCTGAACTCGCAGGCCCTCAAATTACATTCGCTTTCTCCAAAGATGAAACGCCCATTCAAGTCAGAATTTCCCAGTTCGCTGGCATTGAGATTAATGATTTCGCTGTTGCCGTCGCTAAAACTGCATTATGGATCGCCGAAGCCCAAATGTGGAACGAGACTAAGAAATTCACTCAGCTTTACGAGGACTTTTTGCCCCTCAAATCCGAAGCTAATATTCTGGAGCAAAACGCCTTATTAACCGATTGGCACGACATCGTAACTCCAAGCGATAAATTATTCATCATGGGTAATCCCCCGTTTCTCGGCTACTCAATCCAGACTAAAGCACAACGAGACGACATAAGCAAAATCTTTCGCGACGAGGACGGAAAACCTTATAAGTCTTCAGGCAAAATTGATTACGTCGCATGTTGGTACTTCAAAGCCAGCGAGTTCATTCAAGGCTCACGAACACGCGCGGCCTTCGTATCGACTAACTCAATCACTCAAGGTGAACAGGTCAGCGCAATCTTCAAGCCCTTACGCGACCGCTTCGACATTCATATTGACTTCGCATGTTCAACTTTCAACTGGGACAGCGAGGCTAAAGATATGGCTCATGTTCACGTCGTCATTATCGGCTTCAACTCTATCACTGAGGAAAAAACCGGCAAACTCAGGAGGCTTTACACCGACGAGGGCTTAATGCTGGTCGATAACATTAATTTTTACCTCGTGCCGGCCCCTGACGACTTCGCTGAACCTCAAAACGAACCAATGCAGAGTGAAACTCCTCCCGCAAAATTGGGAAGTCTTCCGCGAGACGGAGGAAACTTAATCATGACGAGCGAGGAAAAAGACGCACTCATAAAGTCTGACCCGTTAGCTGAGAAATTTATTCGGCCGTTCATGATGGGAAGGGATTTTATTTACAGAATGCCGCGCTATTGCTTATGGCTTGTCGACGTAAGCCCAAGAGATTTGAGGAAATGCCCAAGAGTTATGGAACGAATAAAGAAAGTTAAGGAGTTCAGGCTTGCTAGCACGAGAGCAGAGACGAGAAAACATGCTGATACTCCCACGCTTTTTTGTGAGATACGTTACAGCAAAGAAAACTATGTAGCAATTCCCGCAGTGTCATCAGGAGAGAGACAATATGTGCCGATGGACTGGCTGCCTCCTGAAATTATAGCCGGCAACAAATTATTTATCATAGAGAATGCAACGCTGTATCACTTCGGAGTTTTGACCTCGCGCGTTCATATGGCTTGGATGAGAAGGGTAACCGGATATTTCGGAACAAGTTATAATTATGGGAACACGACGGTCTATAATACATTTGTGTGGCCTAGTCCGAGCGAAAAAGTTCGTGTGAAGATT
>CALGHA010000015.1 GCA_937915835.1 uncultured Fretibacterium sp.
ATGGGCGTAATCGTTACCAGAGCAGCAGCAAGTTCCGAGCTTGGCCCGGACCTCATCAACTCATTCACACGTTATCCTAGACCGCTGTATATCGCTGCAGGAATGCTCTTATCGCTGGGACTCATTCCCGGACTTCCGACAGCTCCATTTGTTGGGCTGGCATTGCTGACTGGATTCTTGGGATATTCCGTGAGCCGCGAGGCAGAACTCCATTCAATCACCGCTGAGGAAAAAGCCGCTATGTCTCCTTCAGGCCAAGCCATGCCGTCAGGACAAGCAGCACCCTCCGGCCAAGCAGGTGCACCCGGAGCTCAGGCAGAACCCCCCAAAGCTGAGCCGGTATCTCCTGAGGACGTTATGAAGCTCCTGACCGTTGAGCCTATGGAGGCAGAAATCGGCTACGCAATTATCCCGCTGATTGACCCCGGACAGGGCGGCGATATGCTGGAACGTATAGGCACAATCCGCAAGCAAATGGCGTTAGAGATGGGTATAGTCGTCCCTCCGATTCGAATCCGCGATAACATCCAGATTAAGCCCACAGAATACATTTTGCGCGTCAAAGGTGCTGAAGCAGGAAGAGGTGAGCTTTTGCCCGATCACTACTTAGCTATGAACACCGGAGCAGTTGCTGAGGACTTGATAGGCGTTCCTACAAAAGAGCCAGCGTTTGGGCTTCCGGCATTATGGATTTCTCCGGACTTGCGCGACAAAGCCGAAGCTATGGGCTATACCGTCGTTGATGCTCCTTCTGTCTTAGCAACTCACTTATCCGAAGTCATCAAGAAGAACGGTGCGGAATTATTAACTCGTCAGGAAGTCCAGAAACTTACGGACATGGTGAAAGAAACTGCTCCGGCCGTCGTAAATGAATTATTAGCGTCGCTCTCACTCGGAGAAATTCAGAAGGTCTTGCAGAATTTAATCCGTGAACAAATTCCAATTAGGGACTTGGTTACGATATTTGAGGCTCTCGCGGATTACGGCAAAATGTCCCGAAGCGTCGATTTCTTAACCGAACGAGCAAGAGAAGCATTATCACGGTTAATCTCGATAAAAATTCAGGGCCCCGACGGAATAATCACAGCCGCAACACTTTCGCCGAATTGGGAACAAAAAATTATGGCCGGTGTCGATGGCGATTTAACAAGAGGTTGGCAGTTGAACTTGGACCCCAGAGAAGTACAGAAAATGATTGGGGCGATTTCACGTGCTATGGAAAATATGATCGTAAAAAATTTGCCTCCTGTTTTGCTCGTTCATCCTGATGTAAGATTAATCGTGCGAAAATTAATCGAAGGCTCAATACAAAATATATTCGTCGTGTCATATAATGAAATTGTTCGCGGCGTTCAGATAAAAACAGTCGGAATGGTGGAGTAATTTATGCGTGTAACTAACTATAATTATGATGATTTAGTCCTCAGATATTCCCAAACAGCTAGAGCCCTCAACTCAGGGAAATTTGATAACTCACTCGCTGTCGCTGAAAATTCACGGATGGTTGACGTTTTACCTGATGAGATTTCAGGTGCTGTCAACTTCGATAAAGTTCTCGCTTCCGTTGAAAGTTCTAGAGAGATCGACAGTGTCATTGCTGAAGCCGCAAAGTTTTACGCTCAACGGGGAAATTCAGGCAAGGACGAGATTTTAACGTTTGTCGCAAAAAAAACCGACGGGCCTGATACTTTACTCATTGAAGCCGCTAATGCTTACTCCCAAGCTCAGAACGTGTACGGACGTTTTGACAGCGTCCTTCGCGGTGATGCCTGATAATGCGCGTAACTAACCAAATCACTTTCACAGCTAAAGATGACGCGGAAGCCCTCAGACTTGCCGCTGAACGTTTAGGACGTGATGCCGTAATTCTCTCAACTCAGATGGTCAAAGAAGGCGGCGTGTTAGGTCTCTTTCAACGTTCTGTGCTCAAAGTTACTGCCGGAATTCTCGAGGACGATAACCCGAAACCTGCTCCCAAACCTAAGCAGGCTACTTTATCGTCGTCGGCTTCGACAATGGATGAGGACACCAGACGCGAAAACTTAATTGCCTTCCAAAAGTTAATGGAGTTCAAAGAACGTGCCACAGCTCCCAATCCTCCGGCTCCTGCTCAGGAACTCGGCGATGAAGGTTACAGGACAGATAACCTGAAAATTTCTCAAGAAGGCTTAAGAAACGCTTACGGTCTCACAACTAGGCCTGCTCCCGTACAAATTCCGCCGGCTCCGGTAATTACTCAACCTCAGCCGCAAACACAGCCTGCTCCTCAACCTCCTCAAGCTCAAGCTATGACCAACGATGACGCAAAAGTTTTACGTGAACAAGTCGGGGCTTTAGCTGACAGGTTAGATTTGCTGTTACAGAGAATTTCGGCCGTCGAAAATGGAGTGTCGAACGCTATGCAGAGAAACTCTAATTTTCAACCGGCTCAAACTTTCACGCCAACTCCTGACTCTGACAGCATAGAAGCTAGATTGAAATCATCCGAAGTCGACGAGAAATATATTCGTAAATTATTGGCTGATTACTCAATTTCCGTGCGTAAAGACAAGAACAAGAAATTACAGTTCAATAAATGGTTAGCCGCTCAAATTTCGTGCTCTGCTGAGGGAGGAAATGACCCAATCGGAGGACGAAAGGTTATGCTGTTAGGCCCGACCGGAGTGGGAAAAACTACGACAATTGCGAAACTCGCGGCGATTAAAGCTCTCTGGGAACATAAGAAAGTTTTATTGCTTACGAGTGATACATACAGGATTGCGGCAGTTGAACAGTTAAAGACTTATGCGAAAATTTTAGGCGTGCCCATTGAGATAATTTTTGACTTAAACACAATCTCTCAGGTCGTCGATGAACATGATAACGCCGATATTATCCTGCTCGACACAGCCGGACGTTCTCAACGCGATAAAAAAAATATGGACATGTTCGAGAATTTATACAACGCTTATTTACCCGATGCCGTGCATTTAGTTCTTGCCGCCAACATGAAATATAATGACATGCTCGACGTTGTTGAACATATTCCGAATATTCCGGTTTCACATTTATTATTTACGAAACTTGATGAAACTGTGAGTTACGGCTCAATTTTTAATATTCAACAGGTAATGGGATGCCCCGTTTCATTTTTAACAGTTGGGCAGAATGTCCCTAAAGATATAGAAACAGCTACCGGCTCTAGAATTGCTGACTTCCTATTGAAATCTGAACAGGAACGTAAACGATGATGTACACGGGTTATTATAAATCTGAGGACTTGAGAATACATGAAAACTTGAAAATCTCACATGTCCGCATGAATGATAAATTTGAGGGTTTGAGACAGAAATTTTCAGGCTCCCAATTTTCTAAACAGGAACGTTAACGCTAATCATGAGCGAATATTATTACAAAACTGACCAAGCTGGAGAATTAAGGCGAATGGTACTCAACGACAAAAAGACATTTGGAAATTCCGGATTTCACGCGGTATCAATATTAAGCGGCAAAGGAGGTGTCGGAAAAAGCAACATAGCGGCGGGATTGTCATTTGCACTGGCAGATTTCGGGAAAAGAGTAACGCTTATAGATGCAGATTTAGGGATGGCCAACCTTGATATAATCTGCGGAGTATCGAAGGCGAAATACACGATAGAAAATTTATTAGACGGCTCGCGAACACTAGAAGAAATACTTGTACATTTTCGAACGTCTCAAAGGGCTGTGGACATGAACGGTTCAGTAGCGCTTCTGCCCGGAGGTTTCGGGATAAAAGAAATTGCGGATTTATCAGAATATGAAATGGAAAGATTATTTACGTCGTTATCGGAACTTGAAAATATCTCGGATTATATAATTATGGATGCCGGAGCTGGTATACATAAAGGTGTGCTTTCGTTTGCGTATGCATCAGAAATAACGATATTGGTAACGACACCTGAACCGACAAGCATAAGAGACGCGTACGGAGTGATAAAATCTCTGGGCTCAGCGGCATGGGGGCCCGACGCATCTTCTAATGGGATAATGTTAGTGATAAATAACGTGAACTCAAGTTTAGAAGCCTCCGAAGTTTCAGAACGTATTAGGAGAATATGCATGCAATATTTGGGAAATGCGCCGATGTATCTTGGATACGTGCTGAAAGATGAAGCAGTCGAACGAGGAGTGAAAAACTGCAAGATATTTTACAATGCCGAGCCTGAAACCAAAGCGAGTATTTGTGTTAGAAATTTAGCAGGTGAATTGTTGCGGCATGTTGAGGGAGCAAATATAGAGAAAATCAAAGTTCCCAGTCATATTAATTCTGAAAAACAAAAGAAGGGGGGAGCAGGATTATTTTTCCGTAAACTCTTTAAGACGATATTAAACCAGAAATGAAATATAAAGTTATAATGTTCCGGATAACCCCTAATAAGATAATAAGAAAAAATGAGAAAGGAGGAATGGGACTGCTGACGAAATGAAACTCGTTCGGCAGAAAATTATAATGGCGAATAAAATTCGTGTTTTGGTTGTAGATGACAGCGCGTTAATGAGGCAATTTATCAGCGACATATTAAATTCCGACCCCAGAATAGAAGTTTGCGGGACTGCACGAGACGGGAATGACGCGTTGAAACAAATTTTCGCGGTTAATCCTGACTTGGTAACTATGGACGTGGAAATGCCCAATATGGACGGATTGAAAGCCCTTGAGGAGATTATGAGGGTTAAGCCCATGCCTGTTTTGATGTTAAGTTCCATGACACAAGCCGGAGCTGACGCAACAATGAAAGCTTTAGCGCTGGGGTGTGTGGATTTTATCGGGAAACCGGCCGGGACAATCTCGCTGAATATTAAGGACATTGGGCAGGAAATTATCGATAAGGTCATTACAGCGGCAACAGCAAGAGTACGGGGCTTCACAAGGAGTATTGCGCCTGCTTCGGATTTCCGGAGAATGTCGGCTCCGGTCTCAACAGGACGGAGGGATATTGTCGCGATTGCGTCTTCAACGGGGGGGCCTATGGCTCTGAGTGAATTAATCCCGAAATTGCCGAAGAATTTTCCTGTACCTATCGTGATAACTCAGCATATGCCGAAAGAATTTACAGGCTCATTCTCAAAAAGGCTTGATGAGACATCGAAAGTTGAAGTTATCGAAGGATTTGACGGGTTAACATTAAAGCCTGGTCGTGTAGTAATTGCGCCTGGAGGTAAACACTTGGTGATAAAACGGCGTGCAGGTTCAGCAATTTGTGCCCTCGATGACAGGCCTCCGGTTTTGAGCGTTAAGCCCGCAGCTAATATAATGTTTCAAAGTGTAGCTGAAAATTACGGAGGAAATGTCTTATGCGTAATTTTAACAGGAATGGGACGGGACGGAACCGACGGAGCTATGGTGCTTCATCAAAAGGGAGCTTACGTTCTCGTTGAAAGTCAGAAAACCTGTGTCGTCTACGGAATGCCTAAAGCCGCTGTTGATGCCGGAGTTGTTGACGAAGTTCTGCCATTAAACGAAATTCCTGACGCAATGGTAAGACTTGTGAAAAATTAAGAAGGGGGAATATTTAACTTGGCCGATATGGATATGAGTCAGTATCTCGGGGCTTTTCTTGATGAGACTGACGATAACGTAAAAAGATTAGATGATTTACTTTTAGCACTCGAGAAAAATATGGTCGACATGGACGTAATCAATGAAATCTTCCGTGCCGCTCATACTCTAAAGGGAATGGCCGGAACAATGGGCTTCACTAACATGATGGGATTAACTCACGCTATGGAAGACAGGCTTGATGCCGCGCGTAAGGGAACTCGTCCGTTGGCTGAAAATGACATGAACATGCTGTTTCAGGGCTTGGACACTCTCCAGGAAATGGCTGACGCAATCAGAGGGGGCGGGAATGATACGCAATTCGACGTGTCAGAAATGGTTACTGAACTGCGCAACGAGAAACCCTCACAAGCTCCTGCTCCGGCTCCTGCACAGGCTCAAGCTCCGGAAAGTTCCAGCGGAGAAATGATCTCGTCCCAAGATAACGAATGGGTCAAGAAGGCCAATTCCGAAGGTGCTAACGCTTTCAGTGTTCATGTAACTTTGTCGCAGAGTTGCTTGCTTAAGGCCGCCCGTGCTTACATGGTCGTAAATCGTCTTGAGGAAATTGGCGAGATTTTCAGGTCAGAGCCTGGAACTGAAGCGCTCGAGAAGGAAGAATTTGACTTTGATTTTACGGTATATGTCGCAACTCCTGCTCCAGCTGAAGAGGTCAAAGCCGCAATTGAGAAAATCGGTGATGTTCAGACCGCTGATGTTCAGGAAGTAAAAGCCGTTGAAGCCTCTGCACAAGCTCCAGCCGCACCAGCACAAGCTCCAGCCGCTGCACCAGCACAAGCTCCAGCCGCCGAAGCTCCCAAGCAAGAAGCTCCGAAACCTGCTCCAGCAAAGAAAGAAGGCGCAAAGAAAAGTTCTCAGACAGTCAGAGTTGACATTGGCCGTCTCGATACGTTGATGAACTTGGTCGGTGAACTCGTAATTTCCCGTGCAAGAATTGAGCGTCTTGTTCAGGAAAGCCGGTTAAGACAGTTTGACGATACACTTTCGCAATTAGGCCGGATTTCAGGCGATATTCAGGAGCTTGTTACGAAGTTGCGAATGGTCCCTGTGAGTTTCACGTTTGATAGATTTCCAAGATTGATAAGGGATTTATGCAAGACGCTGAATAAAAATGTTGAGCTTGTTCTTGAAGGCGAAGACACAGAACTTGACAGGACAGTAATTGACGAGATAGGCGACCCGATGGTTCACTTAATCCGTAACTCTATGGATCACGGCATTGAACATCCCGACGAGCGTAAAGCATTAGGCAAACCCGAAAAAGGCATTCTCAAGATTGCGGCATATCAGGAAGGTTCGGGCGTTGTTATCGAAGTCAGTGATGACGGCGCAGGAATTGACCCTGACAAAGTCAAGAAGAAGGCCATTGAGCGCGGCATAATCACGGAAGACAGAGCAAACATCATGAGCGATGACGAGGCTACGCAGATTGTTTTGCTTCCAGGCTTCAGCATGGCTAAACAGATTACGGACTTATCCGGACGCGGTGTCGGAATGGACGCGGTTAAAACTAAGGTTGAACAGTTAGGCGGCCAGTTCGATTTAGTCAGCAAGAAAAACGAAGGAACTCACGTTTATATTCGTCTGCCGTTGACGCTCGCAATTGTTCTCTCACTCTTAATCAAAGTCGGTGATGAGACTTATGCGATTTCCCTTGAGAACGTTGAAGAGACGATAATGGTACGCAAAGAGGACATCAAGACCGTTCACGGTGAGCCTACGACACTTTTGCGCGGAGAAGTTCTCTCACTTAACATTTTAGGCGACATTTTAGGCACAGAGAACATCGAGCACGACAGGGAAGAATACCCGGTTGTAGTCGTGAAAATCGGGAAAAATAAGATTGGCTTCATAGTCTCGCAGTTAATCGGCCAGCAGGAAATTGTTATTAAGTCGCTGGGAAAATTCTTATCTAAGATTGACGGAATAACAGGCGGAACGATTTTAGGCGATGGCAACGTGGCTTTAATCCTTGATGTAGCCTCGTTTTATTCGACAAAGGGGTAAATAGGGAAAATGTCAGAACTAGCATCGTTCAATGCAAGACAGCTCGATGCGATAAAGGAAGTCGGGAATATCGGCACCGGGAATGCGGCAACAGCATTAAGCGGACTTTTAGGCCACATGATACAGATGGAAGTTCCTGAGACCGAGATGGTTTCAATTTACGAGCTTGCTGAACATTTCGGGGATCCTTTGCAGATTGTCGGGGCCGTATTCGTGCGTTCAACGGGCGGTTTTCAGTGCAGCTTAATTTTTCTTCAGCCTGAAGACGACGCTAATTTAATGGTGGAAATGTTGTTAAAGCAGCAATTCGGAACGTTTATTCCCGTTGATGAAATTCCGGCCGAGATGACAGACAGCGCCTTAACCGAAGTCGGAAATATCGTGTTAAGCTCATTTTTGAACGCCATAAACATTTTGCTCGGAACCCAGCACCAAATAAGCGTTCCCGGCGTAGCTCACGACATGTTAAGCTCAATCCTGGACGTTGTAGCTTCGATTTACGGCCAATTAGGCGAGACGGCATTGCTTGTGAACACAGAGTTGAACGTTGAGGGCTTAGAGGCAGGCCGAAAAATTTCCGGACAGATAATATTATTGCCGGACCCTGAGAGTTTGGATTTATTGCTGAAAAAGTTAAAAGTAGATTGATGTTAGTATAGAAGGTGGATTAATGGCAGAAAATAGCATAGTTCTAGGAATGGCTGACTTAATGGTGGTGCCTGCTCCCGTGAAGTTAATCACGCTTGGTTTAGGTTCATGCATCGGCCTAGTTGTCTATGATACACTCGCGAAAGTTGCCGGAATGGCCCACATCATGCTGCCGTTAAGTCGAGGGCTTGGAGCGTCGGAGAAAATCGGGAAATTTGCGGATACGGCCGTGCCAGCCTTAATTGAGGAAATGTTGAAGAAGGGAGCCACGAAAAACCGGATTAAAGCAAAATTGGCCGGAGGAGCTCAGATGTTTGCGTTGCCCGGTGCAAGTGCAGACTTTCTGACTGTTGGAGCAAAGAACGTAGCCGAGACAAAATCCCGTTTAATGCGAATGGGAATAGCTTTAATTTCAGCTGACACAGGCGGTAACAAGGGTCGGACTATAGAGTTTTCGACGAGCAATTGGATGCTGAAAGTTAGGACGTTAGGGAAGGGAACGAACGAGATATGACCCTTTCTGAGGAAAAAACTTTATGGGATGAATTTACCCGGACACGTTCATTACAGGCCCGTGATGCTTTAGTCCTGAAATATTTACCGTTGATAAAATACGTGATAGCCCGAATGTCAGTAACTCCGCCGATTGGATTGGATTACGAGGATATTTTGAGTTTTGGTGTGTTTGGACTTCTTGACGCTGTAGATAAATTTGATGCCGGCAAAGGATTTGTTTTCCAGACCTACGCAATTCCCAGAATACGAGGAGCAATTTTAGACGAATTACGAAAATGTGATTGGTTTTCTCGTTCTGGCCGTGAAAAAGTCCAGCGTCTAAATAAAGCTGTTGAGAGGGTTTTACGTGATACTGGCGAGGTTGACGATGAGGCAGTAATGCGTGAACTCGGTTTTTCGGAGGAAGAATATTACGAGGTTCAGGATTTAGCATCACGGGGCTACATAACTTCGCTCGACGACACAACACCTTTGGACGACGGCGAGGTTTCAATTGAGGCTACACTAGCTGATGACAGGCCTGGAGCTTCGGAATATCTCGATGAAGAGAGCGAGAAACAGGAATTAACAGAAGCGTTGAGTGAACTTCCGGAACGTGAGAAGCAAATGTTGAGCCTGTATTATTATGAGGGCTTGACGCTAAAGGAGATTGGACAAGTTATGGGAGTTTCTGAGAGCCGAGTTTCACAGATACACGGGAAAGCCTTAACGTTGTTGCGAGCGAAAATGCGGCAAAAGCTGAATATGTAAGGAGTTGAGGGGGAATGTTCGACAAGGAAAATTTTTACTTAGAGGCCACGCCCGACGGGATTTATCTATCGTGTTACGAGAAGAACTTCAAGGAGAGCGACGTTTACGCATTTTTGAAGGAGTATGGAATTGTCCGATATGATTTTAAGGCTGTTCGAAAATTCATAAAAGATGGCGAGACTGTAAAAGTTTGTGTTCGTAATCCTGCCTTTGAGAAGGACGCGAAAATTATAGTTACTGTTCCAGCGGACAAGATGACTGCGAGCGTAGCTATTGAGCCTCCATTTTTCGCCAAAGCCTGGCCTACGGAAGCCGAAATTGTGAAAGCCCTTCAAGCTCATAACGTGAAAGTTGGAATTGACAGCACGGCTATACAATCTTTATTGGCTCGAAAATTAGCGAATGAGCCTGTTGTTGTTGCAAATGGTGTAGCTCCCGTTCAGGGCAAAGACGCGTATATTGAGTTGTTGAAGGACCCTGACAAGCCGTTTGAGGTTCGCGATGACGAGAAAATTGACTTTTGGAGCCGAAGCACGATTGTAACTGTTCATCCAGGACAGGAAATAGCGATAAAGCACCCGTTACAGAATGGCAAAAATGGGATTGACGTAACCGGAGCTGTTGCGAAGGCTAAGCAAGTTCGGAACGTCAATTTTTCGTTCGGAGAAGGCTTGAAACGAGACGAGGAAAACCCGTTGTTATTATTGGCGAACGCGGAAGGCCAGCTAAAAAATGACAGGGGAAAATTGCTAGTTTTGCCTGAACTTGATATTCACAGGGACATTGATTTTGCGGTTGGGAGCATTGATTTCACTGGCGGCGTAAAAATTCATGGTTCCGTTCACGAAGGATTTCACGTAGTAGCTCAGGGAAATATTGAGATTTTCGGGACTGTTGAAGGAGCTGACATCGACAGCCAGGAAAATATTGTTGTTCAAGGCGGAGTTCGAGGAATGGGCAAAGGAACACTGAGAGCTAATCATGATATCAGCTTAAGTTTCGGGGATCAGGCGACAATAAGAGCAGGCGGAAGTATCTTAGTCAAGAACGCAATTTTACACAGCCATTTATACGCTCAACGTGCGGTAATTGCATTAGACTCCGGCAAACATTCACAGATTACAGGGGGCCGAATTGAAGCGGGCTTAGAAGTCGCGTGTAATATTCTGGGTTCAGAAATGGGCACCAAGACTGAAGTAATCGTAGGACTTCCTCCGGAGCAGTTAGAGAAGCGAAAAGTTTTTACGGCTGAGATAAAACGTTGTGATGAAAATCTTGAGCGTGTTGAACCGAACTTGACTTTGCTAAAACGTTTGGAAGCTGAGGGACAATTGGACGACAACAAGCGGGGAATGTTGATGAACCTAACGAAGATGAAGTTTCAGTTGCAGGCGGCCCGTGATGCGATGCAAAAGGAGCTTGACGCTCTTGACGAACAGTTAGCTTTGGTGCGAGATAAAGGAATTGTCCGAGTGAAGGATATTTGCTACGGAGGAGTATTTATTTCGATACGAGGCTTGAATTACCTAGTTCACGAACCCTGCAAATTTACGTCATTTATTGCCGACGACGAGAAGCGCGCGATTGTCTTAAAGCCTTATGATTACATGGCCGGCCGAATAGGAGGGTAAAAAATGCAGCCAGTAAGTATGTTGATGTCGAATTTGAACGTTGAAGCCCAGACCCATCATGCCCCGAACGCTTTAGCTGTAGCTCAGGACACCGGACAAAGCCAGGAAATTATCCGTGATGGAATAAAAGTTGTTCAGACTGTCCAAGCCGCCGAAAAGATGAAAGAAGCACAACGAGTTCACCGTAAGACCGATAATGACGAGCGTGAAGGACGACAACAGGGAAATTCAGGCGACAGCTTTATTCACACGGAACAAAAGAAGCACGAAGAGGACAAGAATACGCCGTTGATAAGGGAGAACGTGAAGACTAAGAAGAGTTTTGATTTTCTCGCATAAGTTATTATATGGATAAAAATTTGTGGCTGTCTGAAATCTGGGATGAATGGCTGACCTCACCAGTTATAAATCCTGATGCTGAAGCGTCGGGGTTATTAATGGGTATGAAAAATTTCAAGACAAATCGGCTCCGAACCGCGCGAAGGCTGACGAGTAAAATTTGGCCGTTGACATCTTATGCTGAAAAATTCCCGTTGGAAGTTTCGATGTTGACAAGTCCCAATCATAAGCCGTCTGTTAAGTTCACATATTCTACGGAAGTCCTGAAATTTCCGAAAAATTCACGTTCAATTTGGGCATGGCTCAAGGGATTATGGGGAAGCACGGGCGGATTGTATTTCCCAAAAAACGGCTATTATTTGACGCTCATAATTTCCGGCAAAACTTTTTCCGACACAACCCGTAACATTTTATCCCGCACAAATTTATCATGGAGTGAGCACCGAAGCGAATTTGTCTTAAGAAGTCATGAGGACATAACGACATTTTTATACAACATTGGGATTACTTCGGGGGCGTTGGAATTGGAGGAACGGGCATTAATCAAATCCGCGCGGAACAAGGCCAATTTAGCGAGCAATTACGACACCGCTAACATAACGCGTTCAGTGAAAGCCTCACGAGAGCAAATCATGATGTCAAGGGAAATTATCTCATCAGGAAAATTTGAGAGCCTGCCGGAAAATTTGCGTGAGGTAATTTTGCTTCGAATGAAGTATCCTGATTACACGCTTGATGAACTTGGAAGGAGTTTAACGCCGCCAATTCAGAAGTCTACGGTAAAATATCGCTGGGATAAAATCAAGAAAATCATCAAGAAAAATTGACGTTAAGATTGTTGTAAACTAGATTAACCCGCAAAAATCTCACTCAGTCAAGAAATGCTGTAGTAAAATATTCACATAACAACCCAAACAGAAAAAATTTTGAATACGGAGGAAATTTGACATGAAGTTAAAAACTTTTAAGCCTTCCGATGTAGCCGGCAAAAAAGTATTAATGCGCGTTGATTTCAATGTTCCCTTCAAGAACGGCAAAGTTACCGATAATGCCCGAATTTTAGCGCACACTAGCACCCTTAAGAAATTACTCGATGCTGGCGCAAAAGTTGCTTTAGTTTCCCACTTCGGCCGCCCCAAAGGAAAAGTTGATCCTGCATATTCTCTTTCACAGATTGTCCCGGATATTGAGAAAGCCTATAACTTGAAAGTAGTTTTTGTTGATGACTGCGTAGGCCCGAAAGTTGCAAAAGCTGTTGATGCCTTGAAAGAAGGCGAAATTGTCGTATTGGAGAACTCACGTTATCACCCTGAAGAGCAGAAGAACGATGAGGAATTTTCAAAGAAGATGGCAGCTCCGTTTGATGTTTTCGTAATGGACGCTTTCAGTGCTTCCCATCGTGCAGACTGTTCAACATGCGGTGTAATCCCGTTCGTGAAAGCCGCGTTTGCTGGTGATTTACTCATGCGTGAGGGCGATATGCTCGGTGCAGTGAGTGAAAATCCGGCGAAACCTTACGTGTTAATTCTCGGCGGGGCAAAAGTTTCTGACAAAATCGCAATCGTCGGAAATCTTCTTGACAAGGCCACAACAATTTTAATCGGCGGCGGAATGGCTTACACATTCTTGAAGGCTGAGGGTAAGGAAATCGGCAAGTCATTATGCGACACAGAAAGACTTGACTTTGCGAAAGACACGTTGAAGAAAGCTGCTGAGATGGGCGTAAAAATTTTATTGCCAGTTGACAGCGTTGTAGCTTCTGGAATGGACGCTTCCGACACCGAGATAGTTTCAAGCGACGCTATGCCTGCTGACAAGATGGGCTTAGACATTGGGCCTGAGACGGTTAAAAACTTCATCGCTGCTCTTGACGGCGCGAAGTCAGTATTATGGAACGGCCCGATGGGAGTATTCGAGGATGACAAGTTCGCAGAAGGCACGAAGAAACTTGCTGAAGCAGTCGCGGATTTAACGCAGAAGCAGGGAACTGTTACGGTCATCGGCGGAGGAGACACAGCGAGCGCAGTTCGTCAGTTCAAAGTTGCTGATAAAGTTTCGCATGTATCAACCGGCGGCGGTGCAAGCCTGGAATATTGCGAGGGCAAGAAACTTCCTGGAATGGAACCGTTCAGGATTTAAGGAGAAAAATTCACGATGAGCAAGAAGATTTATCTTTATGGCAACTGGAAGATGAACAACACCTACAGCGAGACCGAAAAATTTTTTGCTGAGTTCGAAGGAGCTTATGCCCCCTACAAGAATGATGCTAATCTCGAAGTAGGAATTTTCGCGCCGTTTACGTCATTATGGCCTCTTTCACAGGGAGCGCAGAAGTGCGGAATTGTTTACGGAGCACAGAACGTTTATTACGAGCCAAAAGGAGCCTTCACCGGCGAGATTTCAATCCCCATGCTTCAGGAATACAAAGTTACGCATATAATTCTCGGACACAGTGAACGCCGTCATATCTTCCTTGAGAGTGATGAAGTAATCGCGAAAAAGACAAAAGCCGTGCTTGACGCGGGAATGATCCCTGTATTCTGTTATGGTGAGACGCTTGAAGAGCGCGAGAGCGGAAACACTTTCAGCGTCATGGAACGTCAGCTTAAGAGTGTATTAAACGGCTTGACATCTGCAGAAGTCGAGAAAATTATTTACGCCTATGAACCAGTCTGGGCAATCGGAACCGGCAAAACTGCAACACCTGACCAAGCTGAAGAAGTTTGCGGCTGGAGCAGAAAGTTAATCGGCGATGATAAAGTCGTAATTCTTTACGGCGGAAGCGTCAAAGGCTCAAACGCTAAGGAATTATTATCAATGAAGGACATCGACGGAGCTTTAGTCGGCGGCGCTTCACTTAAACCTGCCTCATTCCTTGAAATTTACGCGGCCTACAAAGGATAATTTACATTGCCCCTTCGCATACTCGACGAGGGGGTATTTTTATTGCTCAAAGGAGGAATACGAAACTTGAAGCTGAGAAAATATCTTGCAATCGCTGTTTTTACGTTGATGATTTTTTCGAGTTCGGCATATGCTTTAAGTCTGGGCGATTTACTTGCACCGATAACGCCGAGTTCGGAGCCTGAAGTTTCATTGAGCCTGTCAAAACCTGAAGATGCCTTAAGTCAGCGTTCGAATGACAGCATATATTTTGTTCTGAGATTGGCCGATACGTCGAAATTTCTAAAGTGGCTTTTGTCGCGCGAGAATATCAACGTATTCATGCCGTTAATTCTTGGCTCAAAAAGTTCCAATGAGATTATCGGGGGCCTTGAGATTATCAGCTCAATCATCGATAACACACCGTTGAAGTCAGCGGCTCTAACTGTCGGCATCAACAAATCCGAGATAAAGTCAGGCATTCCGTTTTTCCAGATGGCATTTACCGTTGATAATTCCGTCAGCTCAATCGTGAAAAAAATTGCTCAGGGTGATGCATCAGCGGTTGACATCGCGAAGTTGCTTCTTGGAACGAAGAGCCCGTTAGCGTCGTTAGCAGAGACGATGATAAAAGTTGAGAAGGCCGGCGACAATATTCTCAGGATTGACAACGAAGTTTTCATGAAGGCTCAGGACGGATTAATCATGCTTGGAACGTCATTAAACGAGGTAAAATCGGCGATTGACGCTTTCAACAATTCCCATTCCCGAATGTTTGAGAAAAATTCGCGACGTTTCAACAAGAAGGATTTTGCGTTTCTTCATATTGACCCTGACACGTTGATAAAACTTGACACGGACAAGGACCTTGACGATTTGAAGCTCACAGAATATTTCGGCAAGCCGTTGGAGATTGAGTTTGCTTTTGAGAGGTTGAAGGATAAATTTACGGTTTCGACGGGAATAAATTTGCTGAACTCGTTAAAGAAAAAATATGCGAGCAAAATAACATCTCAGAAGTTACAGCCTGTGAAGGGCGGGAATATTGACCTTGACAACGCGGGAAGTTCAAAAGTTCCGTTGTTCACGATGGGAGCGTATCTAAATTTTTCGTCGTTCAAGGATAGTCCGGAGCTGAAAACAATTTTGAAGAGTACGTTGCGTCAGCTTAAAAACCGTTTTGGTATCACGGATGATGATGTTACGGGATTGCTGAACGGGCCTTTTTCTCTGGTGATCAATGGAAACGTTGAAGTTGAGAGCTTCAAAATCCCGGCATTATATTTTTCGCAGTCCGGAAGAAAAGGAGTTGCCGCAAAAGTTTATGACAAACTTGATAAATCCCCTCATTTCCAGAAAGTCCAAGATGGAATTTTGCAGGTTGACTCGTCATTAAGCCCTATATCCTGTCTTGTCAGCAATCGTAATGAGACGTTAGACATTGCCTTTGCTGAATTGGCGAGCTTGTTGGAAAAACCGGAGATGTCGCCTGCACTTTCTGACCTGATGAATAAATATGCGATTTCAGCATTATGGATAAATTTTTCGGGTATTCAATCATGGCTGAACGACGATGAAAACGGAGTGTTTGCATTTGCCGCTCCTGTAGCTAAAATCATGGGCTATGGAAAATACATAGATGCTCTGAAAGATATTCTGAGTGCTCAGTTGTCGGTGCCGTCTGTTGCGATATGGGCGGAAAATTCGGAAGTTTTTCACACTGAGTATTCGATTTCCGAGATTAATCCTGAAGAAGGATTGTTCGCAAAGTTCGTGAAGATTTATCGGGATTTCAGCAAGTAAAAAAAGTTTTCACGCAAAATTAATAAATCACAGTACCTCCAGGCTCCTTATGGGGGGTCTGGGGGTAATTTTTACACACGAAAGGGGAAGAAATGACATATAATGCTTAACGTAAAGGAGTATTTCGATGCTTCGATAAGTCCTCAAAGTCTGGAAAATTCTGGCCAGTCTCGATTGTCGGAAAATGCAATGTGGCTGTTAAACCAGAGGTATTTTGTCCAGCGTTATGACAGTGAGCTCAAGGGAAACCGTCAGGAAAATAATTTTGAGGAGTTCACGCGTCGTGTTGCGAGGACGGTAGCCAGCGCGGAAGTGAATTACTCGGATAATGTTGACTGGATAAAAACGCTTGAGAAGAACATTGCTAACGACATTTTGAACCGGAGATTTTTGTTTAACTCGCCGTGTTTGTTCAGCTCAGCCGCCGGATTAACTGTAATTCCTGAATTTGCCGAGATAATTTACAAGAATGTTGACGCAATGACGCTTGACGATTACAGGAAATTATATGAGGCCCGCACGAAAAATCAACAATTATTTGCGTGTTTCGTTATCAGTGTACCTGACAGCATTGAAGGAATATTCGAGAGTGTCAAGAACGCAAGTATCATCTCAAAATTCGGCGGAGGTGTCGGCGGAAATTTTGGGCATTTACGGGAGCACAGCTCAGAGATTGCCGGAGGAACTGGCGGAAAAGCGTCGGGGCCTGTTTCGTTTATGGAGACATGGAACACGATGGGTGCGGTCGTAGTTCAGGGAGGCAAGAGACGTGCGGCCTTAATGGGAATGTTATTTGACGACCATCCGGATATTTATGATTTTATCGAGTGCAAGACTGAGGACGGTAAACTTTCATATTTCAACATTTCCGTAGCTATTTCAGATAAATTAATGCAGTCGTATTCTCACAATGAGGACTTTGATTTGCATTCACGCGTTGACGGAAGCACTGTTAAGACGGTTAAAGCTCGTGAACTGCTCAATCACATTTGCGAGGCAGCATGGAAGCGGGGAGATCCGGGAATATTTTTCATCGACAGAGCCAGACAAGACAATCTATTAAAGCTCGGCGGTGATGAATGGGATATTGAGGCGACTAATCCGTGTGGAGAACAGCCCTTGCCGAATTTCACAAGCTGTAATTTAGGCTCAATCAACGTAGAAAAATTCGTGAATGCTGAGAAGAATTTTGACTATGAGAAGTTTCAAGCTCAAGTTTTCCGGTCAATGTATTATCTCGACTTAGTGATTGATGCCTGCTCTTACCCATTGGAGAAAATCGGAGAACGAACGAAGGCTATACGTCCGGTTGGTTTAGGAATAATGGGATTAGCTGATGCTTCGATAATGCAGGGAATAACTTACGGTTCGGAAAAATTTAACTTATTCTGTCAGGAATTGGCCGGAGTTTTCGCGCGTTCGGCGTTGAGTGCGACTATTCAGATTGTGAATGATTCGGGAAAATCTCCTTTTCCTGAACACGACTTAGTGAAAAAGTTATTCGACGGCGTGAGTGTTCCAGAGAGCCCCGAAGAGTTCAGAGCCATGTTAAAAGTTATGCGTTCGGAGAGAAATATTCCTGTTACGTTGTTGAACACGCTTGAGGAGTTCGATTTTGAGGACGTGAAATTTATTCTTGGTAATCTTTTTGCGGGTAATTTACGCAACAGCCGGAGATTATCGATTGCGCCGACGGGGTCAATCTCGATGATACTTGATACGAGTTCAGGAATTGAGCCTAATTTTGCGTGGTCATGGAGCAGAAAGATTATGCGCACGGACGGAAGCGGCTTTGAGGACCGGGATTTTTGGCATAAGTTATTAACTCCTGAACAGCGCGAGGAATACCGGGCATCCGGCGGCAGACTTTCAGCACCTGAATACGTTACGGCCTATGACATTTCGACGCAGCAACATGTGAACGTTACGGGAATATTCGCGCATGTTGTCGACAGTGGAATTAGCAAGACCGTGAATTTGCCGAACTCAGCGACGGTTGAGGACGTAAGACGAGTTTATCAGGATTGCTACGATATGGGCTGTAAGGGGATTACGATTTACCGGGACGGTTCACGTTCATATCAGCCTATTGAAGTCAAGAAGAACGAGAAGGAGAAAACGCCTGAACCTGAAGAAAAATCTCCGAGAGTAAAAGAGCGTCCGGGCCTTGTAGTATTTGGCAAGACGATAAAAGATACGACCCCATGGGGAAGCATTTACATTACGTTAAATTTCGACGGCAAGGAGCCATTCGAGATATTTATTAATGTAGGAAAAAGCGGTTCAGAGTTAAAGGCGATGACTGAGGCGTTATCACGAGTAATCTCAATCGGGCTTCGTTCAGGTTGCAGACTTGAAGATTTCATTGACACATTGCAGGGACTTTCAGGCAAAGAATATTGGATGCTGAACTGTGATGATGACCATGTAGCGCGTTCGTTGCCAGATGCGATTGCGTTATTGCTGAACAAGTTAATCAATCGTCAAGTCTTACGTGCTAGGCTGAACGATAAATCTATGTTATGTCCGGAATGCGGTGCACCATTAGAGATGATATCGGGCTGTGAATACTGCTTTTCATGCGGTTACAGTCCTTGTAAATAGATAAAGAACTGCCCCCTCCTCGAAACTTCAGAAGGGGGATTTTTGTGAGATTTACTGCCTAAAAAAGTTTTTTCCTTAAAATCTGTATCATCATTATAAAAAGTATAATAAAGCCAAGATATACAGAACCCGCCGTTTGATAACGCTGACATGAACCAATTTGCTCCTGCTTTTGTTATCTCTATTTCTCCGTTTTCGATAGCCGCAATGTTGCCTTGTATATTATGAGCATTTCTAAATAGGCTGATTATAAGTATCAAAACAATAGATATTATTATTATTGGAATGATATGCTGTATTCCTGCATAAGAGTGGCGGCTGCTCCTGAAAGCATTACGATGAATGACATATAGCAGAATATTACGCTGAAAATATCGAACACATATCCAGCAAAACTCCCGCAATAGTACGCAAAAACGTCGCTGCCTTTAATAATCTCACCGTATCGTCCAGCATGAGCAAAACAGTAATTAGCTGCTATAAGTATCACTGCTATGACTAAAGCTGTCCCGAACATGTACCATCCGTAAGGAGTATAATACTGCATAAGTTCCTGGCCGGTAGCCACGCCTGCACCTATCAAAAAAACAAGATAAGCTCCAGTAATTAGAATAATTTTCTTCACTTTAAATTCATATCCTTTCATATCATAAAAATTTTTACTCTCTATAGAGACTTAATGAATAAAAGCCATATTCAGTAGCATGAGTTCGCCATATCTTCACACTTTCGCCGAGTTCAGCGTGAACATTTGAATATTCCGCGTTCTTTCCGTGTAAAAGATTATGCAGTTTAAGTATTTCCGTCCTTAAATTAAATTCCCAGTTGATATTTACTCGCAGACTGTGAAGTCTTCTCAGGATGTTTACAGCAATATCGAGTTCTAAATCATTTGTGAAATCTAAATTTTTATGTTCCTTATAAATTGAAATTTTCCAGCCGGAGCTGTCGTCCATGTAAAGAAAGACTGAATCAAAGCCGTTAACACTGACAAGATGTTGTATCTCAAATTCCCTTTTCCTGTTGACTATTTTCCTAGTAAACGCGCTTGAATGGCGGTAAACATATTTTTTGCCTGACAACATAAACGTAAAATTGTCATTCGTCTGCCCCTGTTTCAAAACTTCAAAATTATCTAAATCACGTTCACAACATTTCAATACACTGCAGATATTTCTCATAATTTCAGAGCTGTTATTTTCTTGACAAGAAGGATCAAAACTCTTCAAGTCCTTCAATGTATCGAACTCGTATATAATATCTTCATCGTAAATCTTTGCGTACAGCGGTGGAAGTTCAGCAAGAAAACGGTCAAATATTCTTTCCCATAAAACTCTTTTTGTTTCTTCTTCGTCGTACACAAGGCTTAGTTTCTTAATAAATTCGTGTGAAAAATCTTTGTTCCAGTAAACATGGCCATACAACACATAAGTATCCTTTGCATTGGAATATGTTTTTATAATCCTCCCGTTTTCGTCCAATACAGCTCCGCGTTCTGAAGATTGGCCGGTTATACGTTTGAGGGCGTAATAAGATTGATAAACATAAGCTGTAAAAACATTCTCGGTGAAATAATTATCTGATGAACATATGTACGTGTTTCCTAAATTTTCTCTGGCTAGCCATATACTGAAATTATTATTGCGCTTTGAATACTCTGGATTGTGAATAATTTTTACTCCAAACTTGTCAGCAAGGTATAAAAATTTTTCCATCATATAACCGACAACAATATATATTTCTGTGATGCCAGCATTTATTAACTGCTTAATTTGACGTTCTATTAATACTTCGCCTTTCACAGTAACAAGAGCTTTGGGTTTTTCGTATGACAAGGGCGCAAAACGTGATGACAAACCCGCGGCCAAGATTATGGCATTATTGACTTTATACGGGGATAAAGCATCATAACCTCCAGGCAGAACACAAAGCGAAGAATCAATACAGCTTTTATTCTGAAGGCTAGTTAACGTATTCTTGAGAGTGCTTAATTGCAGATTGAGAGCGTTAGAAATTAAATCTAAATCAGAAATGGAGAATTTATCAGTTAATTTGGTTAAGTATTCTAGCAGACAAAATTCACATTGAGACAGCGCACAAATCTGGTCTGGTCAATTATGGAGAACATTTTGCGATTTGTCAAGGCCTTTCTACGTAAATTTTTACTAACATTATAGCATAAAGAAATTCCCCCTGCTCCTCATAAACAAGGGGAAATCGTAATTTATCACTTATCGTTTATCTCTTAAGGTTCACAACTTCTTCAAGTATCTGGTCGCTGACCGTTACAACTCTCGTATTAGCCTGGAAGCCTCTTTGCGCAATAATCAAATGCGTAAACTCCTCCGTTAAATCGACGTTCGACATCTCGACGTACTGCGACATAATCGAGCCTTTACCGTTGGTCGTAGCTCCGTCAATATTCGCGTTCCCTGAGTTCACAGTCGCCTTGAACATTGTATTGCCGACTTTTTCAAGTCCCTGTTCGTTCGCAAACGTCGCAAGAGCCACGCGGTACAACGGAATATTCACGCCGTTATCGTAAGAGCCTGTAATCGTTCCGTCGATTGCAACTGAGTAATTCTTGAGAACTCCCATTGTGTAGCCGTCCTGATAAATGGGCTTCGTCGTCGTCTCTGAAGCGAACTGTGTAACGCCGTCTAAAGCGCTTCCGCCTGAACCTACTCCGCCGCCGAAGTTCAAAGTTACAACACTGTTAGGCTGACCGTTCAAGCTGAATGGAATTGTGATCTCGACTTCAGCGTTCGGAAATCTATCATTGCCGTCGCCACGTCTGCTTTCGCCCGAACCGTCTACAACGTTGCTAATTCTGCCTGAACCGTCAAACTCAATTTCTCCGCATCTTGGATCTGGAATGATATTAACATATTGGTCTTGGCCTGACTCGTCCTGCTCAACTAAGAACGCTTCCCAACGCCAGCGATTTTCCGTGATTTTCTTGAAAGCGACTTCAAGAGTATGTTCTTTTCCGTTGTCGTCGTAAATCGTCATCTTCGTAGCATGGAACCCGCCTTGATACGTCGTTCCCTGAGTTGACCATACGCCTTCATTGTCGACCGGGCCGGGATTGTCGAGATTTTGAGCCTGCATAAATCTTAATGTGTCCGTCTTGCTGCTCGTGCTTGTCGCTGTTCCGACGGCAATCTGGAAGTTCGGGCCTGCAACTGTTCCGTCTGGAAGCTCACCCTCAACAACACGATAACCCTGCGGAGCGTCATCATTCGTTGAAGTCCATTCGATATTGTCAAATGAACCGTCCGGCTTGAAATAAACGTTTGCTTCCATCTTGTGCATTTTCGGCGTGGCGTTGGCAATTCCCAAAGTTGCGACATCACCATTGCTGAGGCCGTAATACCAAAGTGTTAATTTCGTTCCCGTCTTTGAGAGTTCAGAGTTAACGCGCTCTTCAACGTCGATGCTTTCATCAAACTCAACGAGAAAATCATATGCTACCGTGTGTGCTCCCTGCTGAGCTGTATTATTTTCATCAAGATAATCAATCGTAGGTGCTCCAGAAAGCCTGAAGTTGGTATAGTTCATGTTATCCTTGACGTTATACGTGAAAACTGTCGGGTTCGGAACAATTGAGCTTACGACATCGCCGCCGTATTCCACTAAGTCCGCATAAAGTCCTGCTGTTGTCGCTGATACTTCATTGCCGCTTGCGTCTCTTAATGAGAGTGAACGGATTTTCATTGTTCCGTCGGTGTCGTCATACTGAACTGCGAAATACTGAGGAGGTGTCTGACCAGGAAATTGATATACGGGCATGTAATATTTATCAATCGTCTCTTGCGTAACTCCGGTCAATCCAGCAACTTCTGTGCTGGTGATTAACATGTTCTTATCGTTCAGCCAGCCTACAAGGTGATCCGCTCCGCCCTCAGTCTCAGTAACGCTGTAACCTGTAACTGCTCCTGTTGCGTCCGTAACTGCCTGAATTTTCGGGAGTGACAGCTCAGGAAGTCCGCTTTCATTATTAATTCCTATCATGTCGAACGTTAAATTTGTCGTATCTCCGCCGTTCGCAATAGCAATGTTCAGATAGTTCACACCTGAGCCGCCGCCAGCGACATTGTTATAATTATTGTAAGTTGCGCTGAAATCCGTAGTGAAGCTCAGATCATATTCCGCTCCGCCCATAGAAACACGAGCAGTCCCCGTTGAGTTTCCACTCCATCCAGCCTGGACATTGAACGGCAAATCCGCAAATCCATATGGTAAATATGCATTGCTCCGGCTGTCTAAGTTGCACTGATAATCCACTCTAGTCGTAGCTTTTGCGTCAATTTTTTGTCCTAACGGAATATTCACTGTCGAAAGTTCTGCGGCCTGTTGATAACCATCAAGGGGAGTTTCTTCCATTTTGTAGCCCTGAAGTTTATAGCCCTGACCTGACATTACCATATCGCTGTTTGAGTCAAGCGTTAAAGCTCCTGATCTGCTGTAAAGCTGTTGATTTCCATCGGAGTACACGAAAAATCCCTTGTCCTGAATCATCATGTCCGCAGCATTTCCCGTGTATTGGCCCGAACCCTGAGTGTGGATTGTCTCAATAGCCGAAACACTCACGCCTAAGCCGACTTGTGCCGGGTTAATGCCTCCGAGTGAATCGCCGGCTCCTGAAGCGTATTTATTGGCCTGATACATTAAGTCCGCAAAAATTGTGTTATCCTTCTTGAAACCTGTTGTGTTTGCGTTGGAAATGTTATTGCCCGTAACGTCGAGCATCGTCTGGTGAGCGCGAACACCCGTTACTGCTGTGAATAATGATCTTAGCATGTCCTGTTATTTCCTTTCTGTAAGAATGCGAAAAATTATCGCTTAATTATATTCCATCTCGGCGGGCGTTCTTCCTTGCTCCTGCCTTTAATGTCTCGTCCGTGAGAGCAAAATTTTTAGTGATTTTAGCTTATTGATGAAACTCCTTCAACATCTTCAAGTGCAACTTCACCTTCGGTCGTGTCGAGAATTGCTTTACCGTTAGGCTCAAACCATACGTGATTAACAATTGCTACGGTCTGGGTTGCTTCTTCTCCTGTTCCCTTTGTGAAGGCTACAGCTTTTCCGATATACTGAACCGCTGAGAATTTATTAGCTTCGGCCATGCTCTCAAGAGTTTTGTTCATGTTCTGCATTTGTTCAAGGCTTGAGAATGTCGCCATCTGTGAGATAAATTCCCGGTCTTCCATTGGGTTCAACGGGTCCTGATTTGAAAGCTCAGCGATTAATAATTTCAAGAATGCGTCCTTGCCGAGCGCGTCATCCGTTGCAGAAGTTATAGCTGAAGATGAACTTGTTGTTGTAGAAGTCGTCGTGATATTCGCGAGATTTGAGTAATTATTTACGTCTGTTACGGCCATTGATTTCGCCTCCCTGTAAATTTATATTTTACGCTACCCAGTACAATAAGCCTTCTTCTAAGTCAACCCGGAACTCTTCAGGCTCCTCATCATCAGCAATCGTGAAAAAGTTTCGTTCTTGATTTCCCTGCTGTGAGTTTTGCTGTTGACTTCCCGAATTATCCTGCTGAACGTCTACCGTAAATTCGGCTACTTGTACTCCTTGCTGAGATAAATTCATGCGTAATTGATCAAGTTGGTCTTGGATTAAATTTCGGATTTGTTCACTTGCAACTTTAATTGAAGCCTCAACTCCGGAACTTCCAGATGTTAATTCTACAGAAATTCTTCCCAGTGCCGGCGGGTCAATCACAACATTTGCTTTATGAACTCCGTCCGCACGAATAAATCTCACGACATTAACAAGTCCGTCCCGAAGCGTCATTGACTGTGTGAAATTGGCCGAATCGTTAAGATTTAGGGGAAACGGTGAAGTTCGTGAAGCTGTTCTCCTGTTCGATAAAACTCCCTCAAAGAAATTTTGAAACGTTGAGTGTGATTGAGTTTTTTGCGTCGACGATGAAAATTTATCATTATCGTTTTGTGTGTCAACTTTTCGGTTATCGTTGCGAGCTCGTGAAGTTCTTGATGACGTGAAATTTTCGCGCGATTGTGTGAAATTTCCTGATTTATTATCTTCCTGCTGATTTCCCGCAAAATTATTATTCTGGTTGGAATTTTCGTGCTCAGCTTCCGTTGTGTCTAAGACCTCAGAAAAATTTACTTCAGGCTTGACGGTTTCATTCTCATTTGCGGCTTTCACAGGAGCTTCATTCTGAACGTTATGGGCTTGAGGATGAGTAATTACCTGAGACTTTGCGGGAGAATTACTGACTTCGGGCTTTTCGCTTGGAGCCTGGACATTCTCATTATCATTGGCTGTACGAAAAATAACTCCGGCCAATCCTGACATGTTAATATTCTCATTGGAAATTTTTGCTTCATCATCGAAATTCGGCGTGTCGTCATCAGTTTCTGTTTCCTCGTCATCATCAACTTTTGAGGCAAAAACTTTTGGAGTTTTGAGATTAGCCGTAATATTATCGATTAAGTCAGAAATTTTCGCTTTGATTTCGGAGTTGTCAAAATTTTTCAATGTATCAGAAATTTCATCAATCACTTTCAGAACTTCCTGTTTTGTTTCTTCCGTGAGGACCTCGAATTTTTCGCTCAACTCTTCATCATTCAGAATTTGCGAGATAATATTTTCGATGTTGTAATTTTCCTTGATGACTTCGACCTTGTCAGAGATAAAATCCTTAAAAACGTCTGTCATGGCATCATCTTTGAATTTTACTTCATCATTCAAGAAAGTTGTTATCTTCCTGAAAAATTTATCGCCGTCAAAAATTGTATCAGCAAATTCATTAAGAGCTTCAGCCTCAGCGTTAATGACTTCCGAATTATTTTCATCGCCGCTTAAATCCGAGAGAATATCGATGACCGATTGAGACAATGATTTATTGCCTGAAAACGTGAAATTTTGAGCCTGTCCCTCAGTTTCTGGATTAGTCAAATTTTCCCGTATTTCTTCCGTCTGACCTGTCAAACTGGTAATTATGCTGTCGAACAATCCGGGCTGTGAACTTTCCTGCTGTGAAGATACCTGCTGTAAATTTTGCGCCTGATTTCCTGATTGAGCCTGAATGAACGTTAAAATTTCTGCTGACATGTAAAACGCCTCCTGTTATCTTTGTGCTTGAGGGTGAGCCATTAATTCCGTAATTCTTGCTGCTTTGGTCGGCTTAATTTTTCCCATTATCGAAGCTCTTGCGTCATTCGGAAGTCTCATCAACAATTCAACCGCTAAACTGTCGCGTAACTGTTCAACGACTGCGGCGGCATTACGAGCTGACATGTCCTGATAAGTTCGTGCAACCTGGTTCATTAATTCCTGTTCGCTCTCGGTCGGTCCGTCTGGATTTGCGGCTTGCTCTGTCTCCTGATTACGTAACCTTCTCTGTCTTCTTGCAACGTCGCGAGATAAATCCATCAAGGCAAGTTCCCGGCTCTCATAAACGGCTAATCTGTCAATATCACTGCTCTGAATTGCTCGTTCTTGAGCGTCAAGCCTTCTCTGCCATTGTTCGAGTTCTACGGCTCTTCTTTCACCGACACTTAACGCGTAAAACTCCGGCACCTGGAAAAATTCTGCTAATTGCGGGCCGAAGTACGGGATTTTCGGGATTATCGTCCAGAATAAAGGCCTTCCGTCCCAAATTCCGCTTAAGTGCATTCCTGTAGCAGTTCCGAGTGCAAGGAGTAAGAGCCAAAATAAGAGAGTTATTTTGCTGAGCTTCTTTTTCTTTTTCTTTTTGCGCACAACGGGCTGTGATTGTTCAGCTGGTGCGGCGGGTCTTTCTTCTGCCATATTTTAGCCTGCCTCTCTTAAGCGTCTGTAAATTGCCATAATATTTTTCACGTAACGTTTTGACACATCCGGAATATTTCCAGAATCGACACGAGCAGGGCCTGCGTTGTATGCAGCAAGTGCTTTCTCAATGTCCCCTCTGTATTTATCGGTCAAATCAGAAATGTATCTTACGCCGCCTTCGATATTTTGAACTGGATCAAACGGGTTATTTACGCCTAACATAGCGGCTGTACGGGGCATTAACTGCATTAAACCCTGAGCGCCTTTGTTTGAGACAGCACGAGTGTCCCAGCCGGATTCAACTTGTATCATTGCGCGGATTAATTCGTTGTCGATATTATATTTCTCAGCACAATCGTCGATTACGTCTTTTAGTTCGGAGTAGCTTGTTTTGCCTGATATGTTGCTGGCATTCTTGAATGATACACTTTTTCCGGCTTTGTTTACGTCTTGAAGGACTTCAACGAATTTACTTTTGACCGGTTCAGCCTGCTGATAAATATTTGGCATAAGCTGATGATTAATTTCGTCAATTCGGCTTAAAACTCTTACTACACTGCTAAGATTTGGTCCCATGAATTAAATTACTCCTTTTCGTGAAAATTGCATTGTAGCCACGTCGTCAAGTTCATTCTGCTCAATTCCTAACTGTTCCTGGAAATATGCTTCTTTGAGGTGATCTATATAAGTCTCCATAATTCGCACGTCTCTATGACGCTCAACAAGCCGCGCTTCGGTGCCTGATATTCTCATTCTTACGTCAGCGAGGGAATTTTGCCCCTTCACAATATCGCCGTCAATTGCATCAATGAATTGACGTTGAAACCATAAATCACTTGCTGAAATTGATTGAGTTCCGGTTGAGCTGAAATCTTTTATCGCTTGAGCCTTCTCCCCTTCGAGCTGGGAAATGTGGGAGAGTACAGCACGTTCCTCGCTTCGTTCTGCGGCTAATACGGCCTGTTCGTTTTTTCGGCTGTCCTCACGGATTTTCAGTATACGGTTGAATTTTGCTATTCTCTGCTGCATGATTAGATTAATTTATCTAGGTCGCGTTTAGCATAAAATACTCGAACGATATTCACTAAATGCCTAACATCATCAATTCCCCGCTGAATTTCCACATCAAGTTCAACTATTGCCGCTGTACTCATAAATATTTTTCCCCTTTCTGAATTACTTTCTCTGAACTACTGCTGAACATTAGGATACGGCGCAAGCTCTGATAATCTTTTATCCGTCTCCTCAAAACTCGTCGGGTCTTCAACACGTTGTGATAAAAATTGCCTGACATTTTCCATGTTAGCAAGTGCCCAGTCAACGCGCATATTTGAGCCTGATTTATACGCGCCAATATTAATTAAGTCCTCACTTTCGGCATAAGTCGCGAGCAAATCTCGAACTCGTCCGGCGGCGTCAAGATGTTCACGAGAGACAAGAACGGGCATTACACGGCTCACGCTGTCAAGGACGCTAACAGCCGGGTAAAAGTTTCTTGCGGCAATTTTTCTTGATAAGACAATATGACCGTCAAGAATTCCCCTGACTGTATCAGCAACAGGCTCATTCATATCGTCGCCGTCAACAAGTACCGTGTAAATTCCCGTAATGCTTCCAGTCTCACCAGCTCCGGCACGCTCTAACAATCTCGGCAACATCTCGAAAACTGAAGGCGTGTAACCTCGTGTTGCTGGAGGTTCACCGATTGCTAGGCCAATTTCACGCTGAGCACGAGCAACTCTCGTTACTGTATCCATCATCAATAACACGTCTTTACCCTGATCCCTGAAATATTCGGCAATCGCTGTAGCTGTCATCGCAGATTTCAATCTTATTAATGCCGGCTGATCCGAAGTCGCGATAACTAACACCGAACGTTTCAAGCCTTCCGGGCCTAAATCGCGCTCGATGAACTCCCGGACTTCTCGGCCACGTTCACCAACAAGGGAAATTACGTTTACGTCAGCAGTCGTGTAACGTGCCATCATTCCCAGCAATGTACTTTTTCCGACACCTGAACCCGCGAATATTCCAATTCTTTGACCTTTACCGAGCGTCAACATTCCATCCACAACACGAACACCGACGCTTAACGGGGTATCAACCATTTTACGCCTTAACGGATGAGGAGGAGTTGCATACAACGGGTAAAAATTACTCGCAACAATCGGGCCTTTGTCGTCTATGGGATTTCCGAGACCGTCAAGAACTCGACCAAGCAATGCTTCACCAACGGGAACTTCAAGCGGCCTATTCGTCGAGACAACATCACAGCCGGGCCCAACTTCTTGAAGTGCTCCAAGCGGCATTAACAAAACTCTGTCGTCGCGAAATCCTACAACTTCAGCGTCAAGTTCATGTGAGCCGTCACGGAAGCATATATGACATAAATCACCAACTCGAACGTCCGGACCTTGAGACTCCGCAACAAGTCCGACAACCTGAACAATTCGCCCGTTAATCTTTATCAACGGCTTCTGCAATAAATCTACCGAGAATAACTGAAATAAATTAGTGTCATTATCAATGTCAATCATGATTTCGTTACCTGTTGAAATATCTCATCAACGACAGCTTCAACCTGCCCCATTTGTGTTTTCCAGCGAGCGTCATAAACTCCTAATCCCGTCTCAACTATACAGCTTCCGGGCTCAATGTTCGGATCCGATTTAAGCTCAAGCCGTTTTGTCCCTCGTAAAGCCTCACGAAATTTCGTGTCAAGCTGGCCTTCCAAGTGTTTCATGTCATCAGGTGAGACGTAAATTAAAATTTGGTTCTTGTCGCTGAGACGTGATAATAATTCCGACAAAACATTTTCAATCGTGTCAGGGTTAAGCTCAACTTGTCTATGCAGCATTCTCCGTAACATTTCCGTCCAGACGCGTATCATTCTGGGCTGATTAAGTTTCACGAGTTCAGAAAAATTTGCCTCTAACTTTTTACCGACGTTCTCAATAACTCCGGCCAATCCTGAGAATTTCGCTAAATATTCCTGTTCGACTTCCTCGCGAGCTTTAGCTAATCCCTCTTCGTAGCCTCTGATTTGTCCTTCGGAAATTGCCGCTTCTCGTGCTTTATCAGCAACCATTTTTGCATTGGCCTGAGCTTCACTCTCCAGTTTCTTTTTTCGGCGTTCGTAATCCGCTTTAATCCCGCCAATCTCACTTTCAAGTTTATTCTTAGCTTCTGTGAGTTCGGCGTTGCTGACTTCGGCGTTGCTTAAACTCGTAGTGAGCGCAACAATCTGAGCCGATAACTCCTCAATCTCCTTTTGATTAGCTGCGGGCATTTTCACCTGAACTTTCGGGGCTTGAGCTTTTTGTGACGGCGAGGCTGGTTTTTCCGGCATTCCGGCTTTTTGTTCGGGAGGCTTTGTGCCGTCATTCTTAATTTCGTTCTCGAGTATTCCGATTTTCACGGCTTGCGGAAGAAGTCTGACAGTCCGCAGAACTCTTTGATGTGCAAGACCGTTAGACAATCATATCGTCCCCTCCGCCCGAAGCAATTACGATTTCGCCCTTCTCTTCAAGTCCGCGAATTACATTTACAACTTTCTGTTGAGCCTCTTCAACGTCCTTAACTCGTACAGGCCCCATAAAGTCCATATCTTCCTGTAACATTTCGGCGGCACGCTTTGACATATTCCGGAAGTATTTAGTCTTGAGATCTTCGGTTGCTCCTTTGAGTGCCAAGCTAAGCTCCTTAAGGTCAACTTCACGCAAAACTCTCTGCAAAGCTCTATCGTCAAGCCGCATACTGTCCTCGAACACGAACAATCTCTTCTTGATTTCTTCGGCCAATTCCGGATCGTTTTCTTCGAGATATTCCATAATGTTACGTTCAGTTGCTCGGTCTGTGCTGTTGACAATCGCGACGACTGCGTCAATTCCTCCGGCGACTGTGAAGTCCTGACCCATTACCGTGCTTAATTTACGCTCTAACACTCTTTCAACCTCCCTCAGAACTTCCGGCGTAATTCTGTCCATGTTAGCAATTCGCTTTGTAACGTCAGCCTGTAAAATCGGATTAAGTCCGCTCAAGATCATTGCCGCTTGATTAGGCTCAAGATACGAGAGAATTAACGCTATAGTCTGCGGATGTTCGTTCTGAATAAAGCCAAGTATCTGGCCTGCGTCTGTATGTCTCATGAAATCGAACGGCTTGACCTGCAAACTTGCGGTAATTCTTGCGAGTAAATTTTGTGCTCTCTCTGGTCCAAGAGCTTTTTCGAGAACATCACGTGCATATTCGACACCTCCACGCGCCATGAACTCACGAGCCATTAAGATTTCCTGAGCTTCTTTCAGAACCGTGAGCTTTACATCGGGCGTAACCTTTCTTAGATTTGCAATTTCCAGAGTAATTAACTCAATCGTAGAATCATCAAGTTTCTTATAAACCTCAGGAGCGACATCACTCCCGAGCGAGACCATTAAGACCGCAATTTTCTCACGGCCTGATAATCCTTTTTCTCCTCCGCTGTCTTCTTTTTTCGGCGGCATGATTAACTCCTTTTTATCTTTATCATGAAGATTTTTACGTGTGAGAATTTATTATACTATTTCAATCATATTCTGACAGTTTCACTAATTAAGCATTTAACAGGTTATAATAATTCAACATTTTCATTTTACGATTTTATTTACGGAGGAACATGAACTTGTCTCTGAGAAAAGGCCTGATAATATTTATTTTGCTTGCGTTCGGAATGGGAGCGTTAATTATTTTCCGAAGCGTTGACAATCACACAATTCATTCACTTTTAGCAGCCAATAAATTTAAATTATTACTTGCGCTTCTCGTCGTATTTTGCGCCTGGATATGTGACGCTGGAAGGTTTTGTGCTCTGGCGTTTGCAGCTCATGAAAAGGTTTCGTTCCCACTGGGAATTGTTTTGACGTGGCTAAATTATTTCGGCAGTGCTGTAACTCCTATGCAGTCCGGAGGCGGTCCGTTCCAGGTTTATGCGCTTTATAAACGGGGAATTCCTGTAGGCAAGGGAATAGCGATTACGTTAATGCGAACAATGCTCACGATATTAATTCTCACTCTTGCAGTTCCGACGGCATTATTTTTTGACCCTAATATGCTTGAAGGGAGTAAATTTCTCGAAGGCTTAGTGTTTTACGTCTTCATTGTAATTCTGGCGACTTGGGCTTTCGTAATCTTCACAATCATGAAGCCCGACATAATCAAGAAACTTGCAAGAATGCTCGTAATGTGGCTGAGACGATTTAACGTTATGAACTCGAACAGAAGAGTAATAAAAATTTTCACTTGGCTTGACCGTGAGATTGACAATTACATTCTGAATTTCAGATTAGCCTTCAACACCGGTAAACTCTGGCTAATATTGGCCGTAATTCTCTCTATTTTGCATTTGCTCTCACTCTTCACAGTTTTACCCGTCCTGATGTCAGCTGTTGGACTTCCTTTCAGATATTCCCAGACTATAGCAGTTCAGGCCGTATTCATGTTCATATTATATTTCGTGCCAACGCCTGGAGCCTCTGGAGTTGCTGAAGGTGGCGGAGCTTTGCTTTACTCAATCTTAATGCCGGAGAATATGGCCGGAGTTATGGCTCTAATATGCAGATTTTTCACGGATTATATTTCAATCTTCATGGGAGTAATTGTCGTGATAAAAAT
The DNA here is from genome assembly GCA_937915835.1 of uncultured Fretibacterium sp. Taxonomy (GTDB): domain Bacteria; phylum Synergistota; class Synergistia; order Synergistales; family Aminobacteriaceae; genus JAFUXM01. The sequence goes on from CALGHA010000015.1 coordinate 32,209, forward strand.
GCTCGGCTGGGGAGTTAGCGAGGACTTGCATAAAGGCGTGAAACCAGAGGACGCGTGAGAAATTATGACTGAGAAAATACGTAAATTTATCTTCAAAATGCGCGGAGGATTATGGACGTTATTATTTATTGCAATTTTGTTCATGGTCAGGAAGTCAACGCCTCAAACAATTTTATGCTCGTTAATAATAATTCTTGCTGGTCAAATCTGGCGATGTTGGGCGGCAGGTTCAATCGGACTTTACAGGGGCGAGAACGTCAAGGCTCAAAAACTCGCGACGACCGGGCCTTATGCTTTAATGCGAAACCCTTTATACTTCGGAAATTTCATTATTGGCTTGGGCTGGAGCTTGATTGCTGGGACGACGGCGATAATAATTTTCTGCGTGAGCTTCTACATTCTCTATGTAATCGTGATAATTCCTCATGAAGAAAACTTTTTGCGAGAGAAATTCGGCACTGAGTATAAAGAGTATTGCGAGCGTGTCAAAAGATTTTTCCCTGTCAAGCTGAACATGAAGGACTTACGGGGAAATTTTGACATGAATATTATCATGAAGAGCGAAATTCACACGATAACTTCAACAATAATCGGCACGTTAATCATAATCGGCGTGTCTATGTGCTATACTTGATTGCTTTGATAAATAAGACAAAGGAGGCATGAGAAAATCAATGTGTAAAAATCAAAACGAACTGCCTAAATCTGAGACTGACGATAAAAAGACATCCAGAAAAAAGAAACAGAAGGAAGTTACGATTAACGAGTTATTGAACGCAATTTCTGACACTGAATACCCGCAATACATTCTTGAAGCTGCCGAGACAGTCAAAGAATGGATGAACGACATGATACGAAGACGCGAAGAACCTGACGAGGACATGGACATATTCGCGGCACTCTTCGGGGAAAATTTCGAGGATGAAAGAGGAATTGGGGAATTATTCGAACGCTTGAACGCCCTGAAAGATTTTGCCGATGTCATTCCGACTTCAACGGGAACAAAGGGAAAACCCGACACGATTATAATTAGCCTTATGCCGTCGGATTACGAGAGCGGATTACGTTCTGCGATAGATTATGCGGCCGTGTTCAACAAGCAAAATTGCCAAAGAGTTTGGATAATCAGCGACACTTTTATTCTCGATGAAGTCATGAAGTTTGCTCCTCACGTTGATGCTCTTGCCGAGAAGGGAATAACTTTAAGATTTCTGCTTGTAACCCCTTGGGGCTGGGTTGAGCTTCCTTTGAGCGGCTCGACGGTCTCGAAAAATCAGTTCGTCTGGAAATCAATCACTAAGACGACTAAGACAAAACGTAAACAGCAATAAACACTCGACAAAAACTCAGCAGGTCTTGAAACTTTCGGGGCCTGCTTAAAATTTCAATCTCATCTGATACCATACAGCTCCGCCGTGATTTGACTCGCTAATTCCCTCGCTGATGAACCCGAATTTTGCGTAATAATTCACCTTCTCAGCTTTACAAGTCAACACTAAGCCTTTACGTCCTTGTTCGTGAGCGTCATGAATTGCGCGTGTAATTAATTCTCCGGCGTAACCATGATTGCGATATTCAGGAAGTGTATTAACGCCGAAAATCATTTGCCAAGCTCCTTTTTCGTCGTGAAGCTCAGGATGAGAATACATGTAATCCGTCAAGTTTTCTTCATTCGTAACAAGTCCATCAACGAACGAGATTAATTTTTCGCCATCGAACATTAACCAGAAATGAGAGGCGTAAAATTTCAGTCTTCCCTCGAAACTTTCATAAGTTGCTGCTTCTGAAACCGGAAAACATTTTGCTTCAACCTTTGCGATTGCGTCAATGTCATTAATATTTGCTGTGCGTATAATCATTGTCTCGAACTTCCTTTACGATTGTCATTAAGCGTTTAACTCTCTGGCTGTCGACTGGATTATGAGTTTCTCCGTTTTGCTTGAAGAAAGTCCCGATTATTGCGCCGTCAGCGATTGAGATTTGTTCGCGGCAATTTTCGTCATTCATTCCGGCTCCGACGATTAGCGGGAAATTTCCGAGAACTTCACGGAACAACTTTATCTTCTCAATATCCGTGCTCTCGCCTGTTGCTGAACCTGTTACGACGACGGCATTACAGCGATATTTGCCGATTAATAAATCTTCCTCAACAGTTCTTCCGGATTTAACGGGCTGATACTTGAAGCGTACGCCTCCGAGCAAGAACGCTGAAGAATTTTCGCGAAGTCCGGCCAATTCACGAGATAAAATTTCGTCCTTTTTCGGTGTCAAATGTCCGCAGACTGAATCAATCTGAATGAATGCCGCGCCGTATTCGTTGGCAAGCTGAAATGCAAGTTCAGAATTTCCCAGAATATTAACGCCGTAAACGTAATCTTTATACTGAGATTGTAAATATTCCAGTGCCCAAGCGCAGTCGTCAGCATTGCCGTAATAATTCTCGACTAAGACAGCGTCAACACCGTTTGCATACATTAACTCAATCTCGCGTTTTGCCAAGTCATGAACATTTTCCGGAGTAAATCCGTTCAGGTGAAGCATTCCGATAATTGGCTTGTTTATATGAAAAGTGTCAATAATTTTCTCGTTCAATCTTATAGCCTCCTTTTGTTCACGCGTAATCCTGCTCACATTATTATTGTTACAAGTTTCGGCTTACGTGCAAAAATTTTCTCGCTCATTTGGGAAAAGATTATAACAAAAAATCCCTCTGAATTTCTCGCTTCAAAGGGACTTCATTATATTCGTGAAATTTATGGTGCGGAGGGGGAGAATCGAACTCCCACGACACTATAATTGGCCACAAGATCCTTAGTCTTGCGCGTCTACCAATTCCGCCACCCCCGCACTGAAAGGGTGAGGCATGACAAGGAATTATTATACACGTGAATTTTTCTGCGTCAAGTTAATTTGCCCTAAGAAAGTCAAGAACTTTTTCCCTTCCGGTAAAGTGTCAAAGGCTTCCTTGCAGAGTTCCGGAGAAAATTTATGCTTCCGTCCGAATTAACCTGAAAATCTCCGGCCGCATGAACCCAAGTGTTATGGTTAAACGTCGTCTTGACTTCGATATCACCCAGACCAGCAACGATAGGCGCATAAAGCACAAGTTTCTTTACGAGTTCAGGATATTTCGCCGCAAATCTTCCGGAAGTTACTGTTCCCCAGCTCCAGCCGAGAATGTTCAAGCTCTTGCGTCCGCTATTGTCGAGAATTAACTTCCTGTGAACTTCCATAACCGGCAATGTCAATAAGCCAGACTTTGAAGCTGTTTTGTGCGAAAAATCTCGCAATGCTGTAATCCTTAACGTCAACGTAAAATTCATGTGATGAGTAAGTCAGGCCGTGAACGAGCAATAAAGGTTCTCCGTCAGTGCCGAAAAAAGTTTTATTTTTCTCAAAGTTAAGACCTCCTGAAAATTTTTGACGGGAAAATAGAACACGTTATATTTTGCTAATGAGTTAATTCATAAATTGAAATTCACTCGGCCAATAAGTTATTATGTGTGTGAAAAATTTTTATGAATGGAGGAAGTTTCTTCATGCTCAAAATCTTATCGTTAACTTTACTTATTGCGCTTACGTTTTCACCGGCCTGTTATGCTTCGATTAATGCGGTCTCACTCCTTGACGTTCAGGGTGAAAGTGATACCGGGCTTCTTATCGGAGCGGCTGACGAACAGAAGGCTCAATTCTTCCCTGATGGCAAAATGAACAGCCAGATTTTAGCGTTCTATGTCAATGGAGTTCTCTATGACACGGGATTACGAGACGGACATATTGCGGCTCAACTCGAGAAGAATAACGTGAAGCCTGATGATGTCAAGACAATCTTAATCACGCATTTACATCCTGACCATTTCGGGGGATTATTGACACCGGACGGCGAAAAGCAATATGCTAATGCTGAAATCTTCGTGTCGAAGCCGGAGCTTGCATACTGGGGTGATGAACTCAAGAATGAGAACGTAATTAACGCGCTCAAACCCTACAAAGTCAACACGTTCATGTTCGGTGATGAAGTAATTTCCGGCGTGAAAGCAATCGACACAATCGGTCATACTCCGGGACATACGGCGTATTTGATTGAGTCTGACGGGGAAAAATTGTTGATAGTTGGGGACATTATGCATTTCCCGGAAATTCAGCTTCCGGCTCCGAATGTTGCTGTTCGTTACGACGTTGACCCCGAGAAAGCAATTCAATCACGCAAATTTATTCTGGATTACGCCGCGATGAAAAATATCCCGATTGCTGGAATGCATATCACACCTCCGGGCTTAATCAACGTGAAGAAGTCAGGCGAAGGCTACGAGAAATATTAATCGTCGTCGTCATCGTCAAAGTCAACTTCCTCGTCGTCTTCAGCGTCCTCAGGATAAAAACTCAGCCAGAATTTCCGGTTCGGATAATCCCGCTTTATCTCCTCACAACCGGTTAATTCCTTGTACATGTACATTAAGCTGATTACGATATCTTCCTCGTGGAATTTCTCGTTCTGAAAATGTCGCTTGAAACCGTATGCGTTCATTACTGCCTCGTCGTTCTCGTTATGAGCTTTACGGAGTTCGGGCGGCATTGTTCGTTCGTCGTATAAATCAGCGAGTGAGCTTCGAGGATATTTCGCTCGTGCGTCGAGAATTGCCTGTGCTGTTTTCTCAATCGCCCTAAGATGAGGATTGCCGTCTTTGAGCCAAGGGGTTGGGTAGAGAGTTGGCCAGGGAAATGCGTTATAATCGATAGTGTTTGAATAGCTGTAATCAATCTTTAGTTTTCCGCTGACAATTCTAACCCATGCCATATGAACGATAGAATTTAACACGCCGAATTGATATAGAGTAGAATTTTCACAGACGAATAACTTATCGCCAGCAATGACATTACTAGGAAGCCAAGCAATTGGAATATATTTTCTTGTTGATGATGAAACTTTAGGAATTGCGAGATAATCAGTTGTACATTCACGAGGCCGCAAAAACAACATCGGAGTATCTGCTGCTTTTCTTGTAGCTTCTGACTTGCTAGAGAGGCGAAATTTTCTCACCTTTTCAATTCTCTCTAAAACTCTTGGACATTTACGGACATCTGCGGGTTCAGCACCTTTCAGCCATAAGCACCAGCGGGATATTCGGTTGATGAAATCTCTGCCCATCATGTAAGGTCTGAGGAATTTTTCAGCTTGCGGGTCAGTTCTGAGTAGTTCGTTTTTCTCGTCATCCGTCAAAATCAGATTGCCGCCGTCAACTGGGTCTGCTCCTCGCCATAATTCAGGAACTTTGCAAAGGGGCTTTCTTTGAGGTTCGATGAAGATATCCGGGCCTTCAAAGAGGTAAAAATTTATATGTCCGGCCCAATCTGGAGCAGGAACGTAAAAGTTTCGTCCCGGCAGAATTTCCCCTCTGTTCTCCCAGTAATGGCCTTCAGCGTCGCGGTAAAACTTGTTCGGCTCAAGATGATGTGTAACTTTGCTTTCTTCGTCGGTATTCTCTGGCTGAGTTTCTTTTTTCTTCGGCATAATTTACACTCCAAAATAATACCTCCTGCGCAATTTTTCACACAGGAGGCTAAAAGTTTTATGCTATCGTGATTTCCTTGCAAAGATAAACGTCCTGAACAGCATTGATGATCTGCACGCCCTCGCTCATAGGCCTCTGGAACGCTTTACGTCCGAGAATTAAGCCCATTCCTCCGGCACGCTTATTGACTACAGCAGTACGAACAGCCTCGCTTAAGTCACTTGCACCGCCCGAAGCTCCGCCCGAATTAATCAGGCCCGCGCGTCCCATGTAGCAATTTGCAACCTGATAACGTGCTAAGTCAATCGGATGTTCAGTCGTGAGCTTGTCGTACATTTCCTTTGACGTTTTGCCGTAACCCTTGCCCATCGCGAGATAGCCGCCGTTGTTTTCGGGTAATTTTTGCTTGATTATGTCAGCTTCAATCGTGACACCGAGATGATTTGCCTGACCCGTTAAATCTGCCGAAGCGTGATAATCCGTAACTTTGTCGTCCCGCTTAATCTTGAACGCCGAATTTCGCAGATAACACCATAAAATCGTCGCCATTCCCTTTTTGTGAGCCTCATGAAACGCTTTCGAGATCTCCTGAATTTGACGAGTTGCGAACTCACTGCCGAAGTAAATTGTTGCTCCGACGGCGACCGCTCCAAGTTCATAGGCCTGTTTAACCGAAGCAAATAAAACTTGGTCGTATTGATTTGGATATGTCAAGAGCTCATTATGATTTAACTTGAGAACGAACGGAATTTTGTGAGCATATTTCCGTGCTGTTGCGCCCAAAACTCCCAGCGTCGTAGCTACAGCGTTGCAACCTGCTTCGATTGCGAGCTTGATAATATTTTCCGGATCAAAGTAAATCGGATTAGGCCCGAATGATGCTCCTGCTGAGTGTTCAATCCCCTGATCTACCGGTAAAATCGAAATGTAGCCGGTGTTAGCAAGCCTTCCGTGAGAGAATAACGTCTGCATTGCGCGTAAAACTGGAATTGGCCGATCTGACATGCTGACGACACGATCGACGAAATCAGGGCCGGGAAGTGAGAGCATATCTTTCGAGATAGTTTCACATTTGTGAGTTAATAACGACTCAGCTTCTGAACCTAAGAGAGCTTCAATTTTTCCGTATTGCATTATGAAAAAATTACCTCCTGAAGAAGAAAATTTGAAGTCAACACATTATATCAAGAAACTTATTTATCAATAAAATATCCTTCAAGAATTGCGAGAACTCCTGACGCGATTAACACGCACGCTAAAATCATCATGATTGAGAATGCCGAATGCAGAGGAGATATGAACATGAATATTGCGAGAAGGATTAAGGCGATACCGTTTATGAGCATAAGCCACCAGCCGGGAATTTCCGCTCCTCCAAGCCAGAATGACGCGCAAGTTCGAGTTATGCCGGTTATGAAGAGCCAGATTGCGAGCACAAAGGGGATTATGAACGCTGTAATTCCGGGCTGAACAATCATGATTGAGCCGGTTATGATGTCGAGAAGTCCAAGCACGATAAAACGTTTGAGCCTGAAAAAGTAAAATCCCGAGAGATAATTTATTCCCGACGCTACAAGTCCAACGCCGATAATGAAACCTGCTGACATAATAGCTTCAACAGGGTATCTCAGCGTCAAAAATCCGAGAATGATTAAGATTATTCCGTCAATGTAAAGATTTATGCGTAAATTTCTAAACATGATTAATTCTCCGATAAAAATTTGTCCAAATCACTTTTTGCCTGCTGAAAATATACGAACTGGATAGCATGAAACCCGAAATCCCTTGCGGCCTGAATATTACGCTCAATGTCATCAAGAAAGACGCATTCCGACGGGTTAAGATGAAATTTTTTCGCGAGACATTCATAAATTTCACGTTGAGGCTTAATCAGCTTAACATCACACGAGAAAACTCCGCCTTCCAGTAACGGCAAAAAGTCGAGGACTTCAGGATTTTTCGCCATGACATATCTTGAGTAATTCGACAAGTATAATAATCTATAGCCCCGCTCTTTCAAGTCTTTAAGCCATATGGGAGTTGCAGGACGCTTTTTAAGAGTATCGCCGACGTTCTCAAAAACTTTTCGGAGTTCATTTTCACGATTTGGAGCGTAACTGATTATCTTCGCAAAAACTTCTTCGGGGTCATCGCCAGCGTCAAGCCTGTCCCAGCGTCGTCCGCCCCAGACTGCTTCGTCGAGTTCGGCAATAAGCTCATCGCGTCCGGGAAACATTCTGTGAATAAATCCTTCCCAGTCAAAATCGACTAAAACGTTGCCAATGTCGAAAATTATTGTGTTAATCAAGCTATTTTTACTCCCATCTCTGAAAGCTCAGCAATATTTTTCTTATGTCCTGCCTCGTCAACCCAAGCGAGCATTTCAACAGGAACTTCAATTTTCCGTCCTGACTTCATTAATGCTAAGACGCTTTCACGTACGCAAAACTCGCTGGCAATTCCGCAGACAATTCCGCCGCCGATAAATTCATCGCAAAGTTTTTTCCCTGCTTTATTTTTTGCCTCAAACGCAGAATACTCTTCAACGCCGTCATTCTCACCTTTGTAGTAAATTGTCTCGTCGTTTGGTCTCTGAGCTGGATTTTTCACGTCCGTGTAAAATGCCTCGTGAATTTCCGCGCCGTGTGTTCCTGCCTGACAATGAATTGGCCAGGTTCCTCCGTTGGGAATATAGCTGCAATGTTCCGGGCTGTGATTATCGGCTGAGTAAAAAACTTTTGCGTCAGGGTTGGAGTTTATGAAGTTGATGATATTCTTTACGGCCTCTTCGGAGTGAATGCATGCTAAAGAGCCGTCAATAAAATCATACTGACAGTCAACAACTAAAATATTCTTGGACATCGTGAAAATTTCTCCCTTCGTTTCGTAAAAACTAGAACTCCTCAAAAGTTCCCATATTGTTAATTATAGCGATTGCGTCATCAATTATCTGCATGAAAACCGCGCATCCTGTTCCTTCGCCGAGTCTCATTGAGAGTTTCAGGCAAGGCGTGATATTCATGAAGTTTGCGGCATAATTATAAGCTGGTTCGAGGCTTTCGTGTGAAGCAAAAAAGTATTCGCGCGTGAGAGGTTGAAGCTGATATGCGAGCAAAGCTCCGGCGATTGAGATTACCCCATCGATTATTACGGGAATGTGATAAATTGCTCCTCCTAAGAATATTCCAGTTATTGCGGCAATGTCCAAGCCTCCGACGCAAGATAAAATATTTACGGGGTCAGTGAGATTTTGCGCGTGAAAGTTGAGAGCGTCGATTATGACTTTCTTTTTGCGTGAAAACTTTTCATCGTTAAGGCCTGCACCTCGACCGACAAGCTCAGGATTTCTCGTGTTCAACGCCGCCATAATGCATGCACAAGCCGGAGTTGTGTTGCCCATTCCGACCTCGCCGGTTCCGATTAAGTTTATGCCTTCGGATTTAGCGTTCTTGACTAAGTTAATTCCGAACGTGATAACTTCTTCAGCGAGTTCATAGCTCATTGCCCGTTCATGAAGAAAGTTGCGCGTTCCGTCAGGTAAAAATTTGTGAGTGATAATATTCTCGTGAGGAGTAAGATTTTTCACGCCCAAGTCATAAAGTCTGAGTTCTGCTCCGGCTTGACGCGACAAAATATTAATCCCAGCGTTCTGTTTTGCCGAATAAGCCAGCATTAACTTACGCGTAAAGTCCTGAGGTGCCGACGAAACTCCTTCATCGTAAATCCCGTGATCCGAACCGAATAGGCAAATAATTTTCTTGTCGATAACATTATGAACGTGGCCGGTAATTCCTGCTAATTTTATCGTGATACGCTCGAGTTCTCCGAGACTTCCTGAAGGCTTGATTAACGAGTTCTGCAAGTCTTGAGCTTCTTTCATGGCTTGAGAGTTTAAAGGGGTGATTGAGTGAATACGTTTCATGATTGATGCTCCTAATAATTAAAGTGTCGATTAACAGCGCGAGAATTTTTTTGTCGACAGTAAAATATAACATGTTATATTTTCGCGTTGTGTGAGAAATATTATATCTGGATTAAAAATTTTCTGGCCAATTTCGCGGCTATCTTGAAAGAATTTTCCCGGATATTCTCGCTAATCGGCTGAGAGAGCAAGTTTATTATATCCTTAAGGTTGAGACGTGTGATTTTCACCAGTAAAATAATTTCGTCATCGTTAAAGTTGTTGGAAGTTAAGAAGTCCACAATCTCCGGAGCAAGTCCCCAGAGTTCAAGCCATTTCCAGACGAACCGCCAATCCGAGATATAATACGGCATTGATGGAGCTGCTAAAAGTTTCATGTTCCAGTATAAATTGTTGAGTAAGTCGTCAGCAGGCTGTTCAAACGGGAGGAATTGCAGTAATAATCTCGTCCAATCCAAAATAGTAATGAGAGTTTCGCGGCTTCGTCTTATGTAAAACATGTCATCTTGAACGTCAATATCCTCAACGTAATAATTTCTGCTTCGAGATTTTTTCCTGAGGTTGTAGACTGCCCACATGAAAGGCTCAGAATCTCCCATGAAATTTTTTGATGACAAAGTTACAATTCCTTCACCCTTCAAGAAGAGCTTGACCCATAATTTTCTCTCATCAGATGAATATTCACGGGAAAGAGTTATGCCTTTAACGGTTAAGAACTCTTCACCGCTGAACATGTCTTGTCCTCCTGAATAAGTAATTGTGAATTGGATAAACGAATTATAGCATATTGATAATAATTTACTTTATCAGAAGAACTCTAACACGAAAAATTTTTATTAATTACGATATAATACAAACATTCAGAAATTTTCATTTTACAATTTACATTATTGAGGGGAGTGTTACATCACTATGAACCTGCCTACGTTTTTAGGTGGAGTACATCCGCCTGAAGGTAAAGCTCTCACGGAGAATAAGGCCATTGAAATTTTGCGGCCTACAGATCCTTGTGAGTTCGTTTATCCGTTGTCCCAGCATATCGGCGCACCATGTTCACCGCTGGTTAAGAAGGGTGATGCTGTTCTTGCAGGCCAGAAGATCGCTGATGCTGAGGCTTTCGTTTCTGCTCCAATTTTCTCTGGAGTTTCCGGGACGGTTAAGGATGTTGCTCAAAGAATGACGATTGCAGGAAGTGTTGAAACCTGTATAGTGATTGAGAGCGACGGAAAATATCAGAAGGCTCCTTCACTTCTTGAGGAACTTGGACACAAGCCCGAACCTTCCGAATATGTGAAATTAATTCGTTCAGCCGGCATTGTCGGAATGGGAGGCGCATGTTTCCCGACTCACGTAAAACTTTCTCCGCCAAAAGACCGCGTAATCAAATGGGTAATCGTTAATGCCGCAGAATGTGAGCCTTATCTTTCATGTGATAATCGCTTAATGATTGAAAGCCCTGATGAAATTATTCGCGGACTTGAATACGCTCTCGCAATTTTCCCGGAAGCAAAAGGAGTTATAGCGATTGAGAACAACAAGCCCGAAGCTATTCGCATTATGACCGAACACAACAAGAACTCTAATATTGCGATTATGCCGCATAAAGTGAAATATCCTCAAGGTGCAGAGAAAATGTTAATCTGGTCAGTAACTGGTCAAGAAATCCCTGTTGTTCCTGCTCTTCCTGCTGATGTCGGATGCATAATCCTCAACACTCGCACGGCCTGGCAAATCTGCAAAGCTATCGAAAACGGTGAGCCTGTAACTGAGCGCGTAATCTCCGTAACTGGCGACGCTGTAGCAGAACCGAAAAACGTTCAGGTTCCTCTTGGAATTTCCGTGCGTGAACTCGTTAACTTCTGCGGAGGCTTTAAGGATGACCCCGTGAAAGTTATTGCCGGCGGTCCGATGATGGGGCTTGCAATGCGTTCAATCGATGTTCCTGTCGTGAAGGGAACTTCCGGGATTTTATGCTTAACCTCGAAACTTGCTTATTTATCCGAAGAAGGCCCGTGTATAAGATGTGGAAAATGTATTGAAGCGTGTCCTATGCATTTAGAGCCGACATTTTTAGATCATGCTGTGAGAAAAAGAGATTACGCGACGTTTGAGGCTCATCTTGGAATGAACTGTATTGAGTGCGGATCTTGTGCGTTTTCATGTCCAGCGTCAAGACACTTAGTCCAGAGCTATAAAAATGGTAAAGCAGCTGTCAACGCGGAACGTCGAAAAGCGGCGGCAGAAGCTAAAAAGAAGGCGGAGGCGAAATAATCATGTCAGAGAAACTTGTTGTATCAACTTCACCGCACGTTCATTCAGAGTTCAGTACGCGCAGAATTATGGGCATGGTTATATTAGCTCTAGTGCCTGCAGGAATTACGGGCGTATATTATCTTGGCCTGCAGTCTTTATGCGTAATCCTTGCGTGTGTTATTGCCTGTGTGCTTTGTGAATGGTTCTGGAATAAATACGTAATGCACCGCAAAAATACGATTAATGATTTATCGGCGGTCGTTACGGGATTATTATTAGCGTATAACCTTCCTCCGACAATTCCAATCTGGATGGCAATTTGCGGCTGTGTATTCGCAATTATCGTAGTCAAGCAATTTTACGGCGGAATTGGCTGTAACATCGTCAACCCTGCTTTAGCGGCACGAGCGATGATGTTAATCTCCTGGCCTACAGCAATGACAACTTGGACGCTCGCGGGAATGTCCGGAGCAACTCCATTAGCGGCGATGAAGGCAGGTTCAGAAGTAAATTTATCAGTCTGGAACATGTTAGCCGGAAATATGGGCGGCTGTATTGGCGAAACGTCATCAATTCTGCTCATTCTCGGCGGACTTTATCTAATCTGGGAAGAGGTAATTTCGTGGCGAATTCCTGTAATTTACATCGCGACGACGGCAATACTCGGTTCAGTTTTTGGGCACGGAATGGCTTGCACGGAAATCATAACAGGCGGCTTATTAATCGGCGCAATCTTCATGGCTACGGATTACACGACTTCACCGATGACCGCGAAAGGACAATATATTTACGCGTTCGGCTGTGGATTACTGACGGCGTTAATTCGTAAATGGGGCGGATATCCTGAGGGCGTTTCATTCTCAATATTAATTATGAACGTTGCTGTGCCTTTAATCGACATGTATACCAAGCCGAAAGTTTTAGGCGCACCAAAGAACAATTTCTTCAAGAGAACGGAGGCGAAATCATAAATGTCTGAAGCAGTTAATGATAAAGTGAGTTTCAACGATGTATTAAAGAAGGCTTTGCATTTAGGCGGGACACTTTTTGCGGTTACGGCTGTAACTGGCATAATCTTGGGACTTGTTGAGAACGTCACGAGCAAGGCAATCTTACAGGCAGAACTCGCGGCTAAAAACGAAGCATACAGAATAGTTTTACCAGCTGGCCAAAATTTTGAAGCGTTTGAAGTAAAACCTGATGATTTCGTCGCTGAGATTCAGAAGGGAACGTCTGACAAGGGCCTTGAAGGTTGGTGCTTAACGGTGAACTCGAAAGGTTACGGCGGAATTGTGAGCTTTATTGTCGGTGTAACGAAGGACGGAACAGTTAAGGCAATAAATATTCTGAGCCATTCAGAAACTCCCGGACTTGGAGCAAAATCGACTGAGCCGGAATTTTACGAGCAATTCAACGATAAATCATCATTGCCGCTGAAAGTTGTAAAGGGAGGAGCGTCAAATCCTGATGAGATTTCCGCGATTTCTGGAGCGACTATAACGTCTACCGCAGTAACAACAGGAGTTAATGCCGCCGTCGAATACTGGCAGAAGAACTTGAAGGGGGCTGAATAGAATTGAGCCAGAGTAATGTAAAAATTATCGCGAACGGAATATTATCCGAAAATCCGACGTTTGTTCAGTGCATAGGCCTTTGTCCGACATTGGCCGTAACAACGAGTGTCGCTAACGGTATGGGAATGGGAATAGCCGCAACGTTCGTATTAATCGCGTCGAATGCAGTAATCTCACTTCTTCGTAAAATGGTTCCTGACGAGGTGCGTATTCCGATTTTCATCGTTGTCATAGCCGGATTTGTTACGGTTATAGAGTTCTTAATGAAGGGATTTGCTCCTGAACTGAATAAATCGCTGGGAATATTTATCCCGTTAATCGTCGTAAACTGCATAATTCTTGCTCGTGCGGAGGCTTTTGCGTCGAAGAATGGTGTATTTGCTTCAGCTTTGGACGGTGTCGGAATGGGCTTAGGCTTTACGTGTGCATTAATGTTCTTAGGTTCAATCCGTGAGATTTTCGGTGCCGGAACATGGTTCGGAAATCCTGTAGTGAGCTTTGAACCGGCAATGTTGATTGTCTTAGCTCCGGGAGGATTTATAGTTCTCGGCTGTTGCATGGGAGCATTCCGGGCAATTCAGGCGAGAGCGGCGAAAATGAGAGGATTAGGCGCGACTCCGGCAGAAGCTAGACCTATGGGATGTGGAGCTTGTGCAATGGCGAAATTCTGCAAGAAACTTGAAGCTGATGAAGAATGCGAGGCGAAATAAACAATGACAGGAACGGAATTATTATTGTTATTCATAAGCTCAATCTTTGTCCATAATATTTTGCTGTCACGTTTCTTGGGATGTTGTCCGTTTATGGGAGTAAGCTCAAAGCTCAAGACGGCTCAAGGAATGGGCGCGGCTGTCGTGTTCGTAATCGTTCTAGCGTCGTTAATGACATGGTTAACGTATAATTATTTGCTTGTTCCGTTACATCTGGAATATTTATACACGCTCTCATTCATTCTTGTAATTGCGGCATTAGTTCAGTTCGTTGAGCTTGCATTAAAGAAGCTAAACCCTGTGCTTTATAAATCGCTTGGAATATTCCTGCCATTAATCACTACAAACTGTGCTGTTTTAGGCGTTGCAGTCTTGAACATGAACGAGGGCTACGGACTTGCGGCATCACTTGTGAACGCGCTCGGTTCATCGCTGGGATTTTTATTAGCAATTTCATTAATGGCTGGTATTCGTGAACGCATTGAAGGCAATGAAGGAATTCCTGACAGTTTGCGCGGGCTTCCGATGGCATTAATCACTGCTGGCTTAATGTCAATTGCTTTTATGGGCTTCAATGGAATTATAAAGTAAAAGGGGGCTTTGAACATGGACGTAATGCACGTAATGGTAACACCTCTTGCGTTAATGGGAATAATGGGCGGAGTCTTCGGAGTTTTACTTGCAGTAGCTTCAATCGTTTTCCGAGTTCATCAAGATGAGAGAATTGGCCTTATCCGAGCGGCATTACCTGGAGCGAACTGCGGAGGGTGCGGATATCCTGGCTGTGACGGTTACGCTTCGGGAGTTGTTAATGACGGTGCGGCAGTAAATAAATGTTCGGTTGGTGGGGCTCCTGTTGCAGAGAAAATTGCGGCAATAATGGGAGTTGAGGCCGGAGCTACTGTACCAATGAGGGCATTCTTGAAGTGTAAGGGAACATGTGAGGCTTCACCGAGAAATTTAATTTACGACGGAGTTAAAGATTGTGTTAGTGCTGCGACAATTCCCGGAGGTTCGCCTAATTCATGTCCATTTGGCTGTATAGGCTTGGGAACATGTGTGAGTGTCTGCAACTTCGGAGCTTTATCAATGGGAGAAGACGGGCTTCCGAAAGTTGATGTTAGCAAGTGCGTAGGCTGTGGAGCATGTGTAGCTCATTGTCCGAAGGGAGTATTCACGTTAATTCCTGTGACGGCTGATGTCGTCGTAGCATGTAATTCACACTGGAAAGGCCCGATGGTCAAGAGCGTATGTTCAGCTGGATGCATAGGCTGTACACTTTGCTCGAAGAAATGCCCGAAGAAGACGATTGATATGGTTAATGATTTGGCAATAATCAATCAGGAAAATTGCATTAAGTGCGGAGTATGCGCGAAAGTATGTCCGGCGAAATGCATAAATACTGGCGAGAAAGTTGCTGTAGCTGAGAAGAAATCGGCATAAAGTGAGAAATAATTTTTACCCTGTCTGATAAAATTTCGGGCAGGGTAATTTTTTGCGTTAAATTTTTGCTGTCAATCTCATTAATATCGGGTCAAAATCTTTGAACTTCGAGAAACCGGAACTTTCACAGAGCGAAATTATCTCATATCCCATCGCGCACATGACTTCAGCAAATTTTTCCGGGTCAATAAATCTCCTGTAATGTCCATCGTAAATGAAAGCGTTATCCCCGACGTTCTCGCCTTTTCCGTAAAGTTCATCGCGTAAAGTCCGAGCCTCAATGAAAATTTTCCCGCCCGGTCTTAATGCTCGTTTTGTGTTGCGTAAGAGTTCGTTTTGCTGTGAGGAGTTAATTGCGTGAAGTGTGAACCTGCTGTAAATGTAATCGTATTCTCGTGAGTAAATCGCTTCGTCCGTTACGAAATCGCCGCAGAAAAATTCAGCCTTCTCATTATTGGCCGTAATTCGCTTTAATCTCTCAATCGCGACATCTGAAGCGTCAATGCCGACAATATGAAAGCCTTTAGCGAGAAAAAATAAGCTGTCGCGTCCGTTTCCACAGCCCAGCTCAAGAATATTTTTACCCGGTTCAAGCTGATTTAGAACGCTTTGTGCGAAATTGCTCGGTTCCGAAATTTCATCAAGACTTGACGAGTAATAATTATTCCAGTATTCACGATCACGGGCATAGTTCGTCCTGAGTCCATTATACTATTTTTCATAGTTTGTCAAGGTATCCTTTCGTGATTTAATGCATTATATAATACTACAAAAAGTTTCAGGAAGTGAGAAAAATTTATGTTCAGACTATTTTTTATGATGCCGATTATGATTTGCATTTACGAGATTATCAGCATGATATTCCCCTTGAAAATTTCTATTTGGCTGAAGCTCTTACTGTCATTAATACTTTTTGCTGGAATTGGGAAAATGTTCTTGTATAGATTTACTTCTTCAGGCTTTGACATTTACGAACTGCCTCATGCGCTTGCGTTAATATTGTCGGGAATTTTCAGCTTCATAATCTGTGCCGTCTTCATGCTTTTACTCAAGGACGCAATTTTTATCATCTGGAAGATTTTTACGCACTCACAATTTCCCGGCCATTATGCTTCGTTGACCGTGTTAATAATCGCGTTACTCTCGACAATTTACGGAGTTTATCAGGGCGTGCGAGTTCCTGACGTTGTGATACATGACGTGAAAATTCCGGGACTTGGTGAAGAACTTGACGGCTTGAAAGTTGCTATGCTAGTTGATATTCATGCGAGTGATTTAAACCGTCGTGAGTTCGTAAGCTCAGTCGTCGAAAAAGTTAATGCCCTTGAACCGGATTTAATATTAATTCCTGGTGATTTCGTCGACGGAAGCGTTAAAGCAAGATATACTGACCTTGAGCCGATATCACAGCTTAAAGCAAAATATGGCGTGTTGGGAGTTACTGGCAATCATGAATATTATTTTGACCTGCAAGGCTGGCTTAAGACTATTAAAGATTTCGGCGTAAGATTTCTCGATAATGAACACGTTGAAATTGCTTCGGGCGACGCAAAATTAATCATCGCTGGAGTTCTTGACCCGACAAGCGGCAATCATGACACTAAACTTGCTCTTGAAGGAGTTGACGAGAAAATGCCGGTTATCTTGATGGACCATCAACCCAGATTTGCACGTGAGAACTCGAAATATAATATTGCGCTTCAAGTTTCAGGACACACACACGGAGGCCAGATGCCAATAATCTCAACGTTTATTAAGAAGGCTAACAAAGGATTTGTACGAGGATGGTATGACGTTGACGGCATGAAATTATACGTAAGTCCCGGAACTTCTCAATGGAACGGCTTTATTATAAGAATATTCGACAATTCCGAGATTTCACTGTTCGTTCTGAGACAGTAAAAAATTCCTCCCCTGTCACGAGGAGGAAAAAATTTCTTATTTCTTCGGCGCAATCCTCAACGTTCCCGGATTGGTGTAAGTCACCAGCGCAATAGTTCCCGGCACCGAACGCACATATTTTCTTTCGGTGTAATCAATCGGGACTGAACCGGCCTCTTTTCCCGAAGAATGTCCGGCAGCAAGTGAAGCCGCATACTCCAGAACTTTACGCCTTGATCTTTCGAGTTCATGACGTTTCAAGCCCCGAATAATCACGTGAGCTCCGGGCATCTCGTGAGCATGAAGCCAAATATCCTCCGGACGCGCGGCCTTAAGTGTAACGTAGCGATTGCCTCGTGCTGAAAGTCCAACAAGAATATTCACTCCCTCAAAGTTTATGCTCAAATGCGGCGGAACTTCAGGGGAATTCTTTTTGCGCTTGGGATTATTATTTTTTTTCGGCTCAGGCGAGATCCATTCGGATAAATCTTTTACGGCCTCGTTGAAGTCTTCGGGATTGTCAATAGCTTCAAGTAACACGTGCTGTTCGTTAAGCTCCTGAATTGCTGACTTTATCGCTTCCAAGTTTGCTTTAATATCGTCGGGATTGCCTTTAGCCTTGCGATAACGCTTGAAATATTTCTCCGCATTTCTAGACGGCGAAAGTTCGGGGTCAAGCGAAATTTTTAACTCGTTGCCCTCCCAGTCAGTTAACGTGATATTTTCGGCCCGCTTCGGAATTTCGTAAATGTGTGAAAGTATTGCTTCTCCTTTTAACCTGAAAACTTCAGCTTCCTCACACTCTTTCAACTGCTTAATGAGCCCGTCCCTGTGTCTTTCACGCGACTTAACCGCACGTTTTATCTTCGCGTCAATCTCATGTAAAACTTTTTCCCGTCCTCGTCTCAACAATGGCACGATTACTCCGAACTTCGATGCTTCAAGAATATTTTCCCCAGCATCAGCAAACTCCG
This sequence comes from uncultured Fretibacterium sp., assembly GCA_937915835.1. GTDB lineage: Bacteria > Synergistota > Synergistia > Synergistales > Aminobacteriaceae > JAFUXM01. The sequence goes on from CALGHA010000015.1 coordinate 50,479, forward strand.
GAAAATCAAAATCTAAACGAGTTAAATAATTATTCTTCGTGATAATTTTACATGAAACTTCCGCGTCCTCATCAAGAGCTTTTATCAATGCCGAGTTCCAAGCAATAGCGTCTTTTTCCGGCCAATGTGCCTGAATTAATCTCGCTAAAGGCCGGCCAATTCCCTTTATGTTCTGGACATCCTCAAATTTCAAGGCTTGCGATTGCTTTAACGTAATGCCCTCAAAAGCTGGCGGAGGAGTGTAAGCATGTCCGGGCAAAATTGTTCTGAAGTGATTAACGTCCGGCGTTGAGTGTCGTGCTGCCTCGTCGATTTTTCCCTTGTCGTCGAGCAAAATAAAATTAGCAACCGGTTCCGTAATCTCGATAATCAGCGAATAATTCACGCTCAATCCCGCAGAAACCCTTCGCCTGGCTTTAAGCTCTAAAACTCTGTCATGATTGATTTGCTTCACGTCATAAATCTCGCCGCCATGTGTTAATCTACTCTTCAACGCTTCGGAGATTGAGGCTCTCGACGGGGAAATTTCACGCAACGCATTAATCTCGCTCTGAGACGCTAAAGAAATTCCAGACGCTCCAGAAGTCCACGAGAATAACAGCCAGTTTTCACCCGAAATCTTCAGCGCGGCCCATGCTTCACCGCCCTCAATACGATTAACCCGCAGAGGCAGAATTTTGCGGATTGCCCCTGCGAGTCCTGAAATAAATTCCGGCCCGAATGCCATAATATTTTTACCTCAACAGGCTTAATATACTGCTTTGCTGCATTTGATTTGACTGTGCAAGCATGGTAGTATTCGCCTGCATAAGAATGCTAATTCTCGCATATTCCATCATTTCGCTCATGTACTCAGTGTCGCGTATTCTGCTGTTCGCCGCAACGAGGGCTTCGGTTTCGTCTGATAAATTGCCTAAATGGTGCTCAAGTCGATTTTGCGCGGCTCCAAGTTTTGCCATCTGCATTGAAACTCTATCTATCGCCGAGTCAATAATCGAAATTGAACGTCCTGCGGCTTCCTTGCTCATTATATTTACACTGTCGAGGCCCAAAGCATGCGCTCTCATATCCCCGATGCTTATCATAACGTCCTCGCCTTCACCGGCTCCAGTCTGGAATATCGTAGTGTTGTCGGCTAAATGCAAAACTACGTCGTCGCCGTTATTCCCGGAAGTTTCGATTAAGTCAAAATTTTTTGTCGAGTTATTCCACGCGGCCTTAATCCCTAACATCGGGTCAAACTCAACGTCAACATTCTGGTGAATTACGCCCTTCAAGACATTTCCGGTGATTTTTACGTCCTGAGCTAATATCTGGCCGCTGTGAGCATCACTAACTGTAACGTTATATCTTGACTCGTCAGCCTTCTGAACAGTATTAAGCGAAAACGCATGCAAAACTTCTTCGCTGGCCGATAAAGTTATCTCGCCTTTTGCTCCAGGCAAAACCGAACGAATTACTAGAGTTCCTTCAACCCCTTCAAGTCCGGTCGTCGCGCCCTCAACGAATGTTGCAAAATTTCCGGTGTTATCAACATAATCTTTTTGGCCGAGTCCATTAGCAATGGCATCATTGAGCTTTCTTGCTACATCGTTCATAGTGTCATCAGCATTCAGCATAATTCTAGCCTGTTGTCCGTCGCCCTGAGTTAAAGTCAGTTCACGCGGCTCTTCAAGCAAAAATTTTCCGTTAGCGTCCCAGAATTTATCTATGTCGCGTAACTTCGTGTTTCCTGTCGCTGTCTTGCCAACAAACGAAGTATCAAAGCTCGCTAAGAAATCTCCCGTGCTTGCGTCTACGTTTTTAAACCTATCTTCGGTCTCAAGAGTAATTGTTCCGTGTGAGACTTGGCCGCTGTCACTCACGAAGAAATTTCGGAAGTTTATTGATGAACTTCCTGCGCTGCTTCCGTCGAGAACGTAATTCACTGTCTGATTGTTGAAAGTTGCTCCGTCCCAATATTTCGGGTCTTTCGTCTCTGCAATCCCCGTTAAGTTTATGCCGATTGCGTCATCAGCTAAAGTTTGCGCGCTCACGTTGACAGAGAATTTTGCTCCCGATTTGACAAACTCAACGCCATTAAGCCCGACACTGAACGAGTTTTCACCGAATAATTGCGAGAGATTTACAGCTTCCCCGCCGTCTTCCAGCAAGATATTATCAATGCTCTTCTGTGATGAAACTCCGTCTTGCGTAAGAATTTCCGCCGTCGCCTTAAGCGTTACAACTCCTTTGTCAGCATCAACATTCTTCACTTCAAACAGGATATTTGCGTTCACTTCGAGACCATCTGAGGCCGTAAGATTGAAGACGTTACTGACATCCGTAAAATTTCCTTCTAAGTCCTGGCCAATCCCGTAAGAACCCGTTATAATCGGTGAGCTTGCTTCGGCGTCGGCGAGTTTGAGCGTGTATTTTCCAGATGGAATTTCCCCGTCAACAGAGACTTCATGAACTCCGGCTTGAGTGTTTATTATCGCGTTCTCTATCGTGTTTTCATGCTTAACTTTGAAGACGTCCGATTTCTGAACTTGAGCTTTTCCGGCTTCAGCGCTGACAGAAATTTTGTAATTGCCATCGACCGCGTATTTTTGCCCGTAATTGTCGATTGAGCGCAACCCTCCGTTGATTATCGCTTTAACCTTCGTGCTCGTGCTGTTCCATAAGACCGCGTTATCTCCGCTGAGAATATTTTTACGGTTGAACTGCGTCATTGAGCCTATGCGCGTAATCTCGTCCCTGAGCTCGTTAATCTCAACTTGAATATAGCTCCGATCCTGTTGTGTCAAAACGTCATTAGCCGCCTGAACACTAAGTTCACGCATTCTCATCAACATACTCTGCGTCTGCTCAAGTCCGCCGTTAGCCGTCTGGATCATGCTTATTCCGTCTTCAGTGTTGTATAATGCCTTGTCCATGCCGTAAATTCTGGATCTCATGGTCTCGCTTATCGCTAAACCCGCCGTGTTGTCAACGTCAGCTATTTTAGTTCTAAGGCCTGATGATAATTTTTCGAGCGAACGTTTCATTGCAAGCGAATTTTTCTGCATTATCCGCGTTCCCATGAGCCCAGTAATATCATGGTTCATTATCATTGACATGTTTCAATTCTCACCTTCCTTAGTGTTAAAAAATTTTTCATCCGTGAAATAAATTAATCCCCCGACACTTAAAGAAGCTGACGGGGGAAAATTAATCTATGCTTTAATGTCAAGCAAGTTTGAAGCGCCTGAACGTCTCAATTTCTTACGGAGCTTCATCACGAACTCGACCATTTCGTCGCTGGGAACTTTGCGTACTATAGTCCCGTCCTCAGAGTTTATCACACTTACCTGAACTATTGCGGCATCATCGATAACGTCAAATTTCAGATGTCTCATTTGTCCTTCACGTTCGAGAATTGCGGCTTGAATTTTCTCTGCATGCTGTTCATTTTGCTGTTGATTTTCCTGCTGAGAATTTCGTTGACGTTCTTGAAGTTTTTGCCTGATTGTCTCATTAGGAACTTCACCGCCGCCGGGATTTCCGAGCGTTTTAGTCTTTATGACCTGATGCTGCCGTTCTACAGGAGACTGCTGAGGGGCCGGGACGTTGTTGATAGATCCCGCTTGCATCTCAGCCGCCTGCCTTCCGTCCGTAAGCTTTTATTGATATTGAGCAAAAAAGGGAAGAGAGCTGCCCCCCTTCCCCCGTTAAAAATCACTTAATTTGCTATAAAACTTACGGGTTAATAAAAACTTTTACTAACGGATCAGGCTAAGGACGTTCTGAGGCTGCTGGTTAGCCTGCGCGAGCATTGAGTTACCAGCCTGAAGCATAATGTTCAGCTTCGTGAACTCCATCATTTCCTTCGCCATGTCTGTATCGCGGATTCTGCTCTCTGCACTGGTCAGGTTCTCGCTTGCAGTCGTCAAGTTGCTGGCGGTGTACTCTAACCTGTTCTGATAAGCTCCGAGATTTGCGCGCTGTGTTGAGACTTTATCGATTGCGTTGTCAATGATCGTGATTGAGCGTGCGGCTCTCTCATGGCTCATAACGTTTACGCCGTCAAGTCCAAGTGCGTGGCCTCTCATATCGCCGATGTTAAGAGCTAAATCTTCGCCTTCGTTTGCACCGACCTGGAGAACTGTCGTGTTATCAGCAAGGTGTAACGTCGTCTCCTGAGTTGATGAGGAGTATACGTATTTCTTCAGGTTGTCGTTCCAAGCCGCGTTAATTCCGCTAAGTTCGCTGAACTCGACATCAACGTTCTCATCGATTAAGCCGTGAGCTACGTTGCCGGTAACTTTGACGTTCTGCTTGATCATCTCGCCGGTGTGAGCGTCCATTACGTCAATATTGTAGGATGTCTCTTTCGACTTCTGAATTGTGTTCAGTGAGAATGCGTTAATAACCTGCTCGTCGCCTGAAAGCGTGATTTCGCCGCTCTTGCCGGGAACTACTGAACGAAGTACAAATGTTCCGTCAACTGATTCTGAGTTCTTCGTTGAGCCTGTGCCTACAAACGTTGCGAATTTCGTAGCGTCGTCAACATATTTCGACTGGCCGAGACCGGTTGCGATTGCGTCATTGAGCTTCTCTGCTACGTCGTTTAGTGTGTCGTTCGCATAAAGCATTACGCTTGCGGTGTTGCCGTTGCCCTGATTGAGAGTAATCTTCTTCGCATCGTCAAGCATGAATACGCCCTCAGAGTTCCAGAACTTGTCAAGGTCGCGGAGTTTAACGTCGCCGCTCGCAACTTTTCCGATATAAGCCGCGTCGAAGCTGGCAAGTGTCGTGCCGTCGTCAGTTACTAAGTCGTCAAGAACGCCGCCGTCGCCCATCTTGAATGTGCTGTCGGTTGAAAGGGTAATTGTTCCCTCTGAAACTACGCCGCTCTTCTCGTTCAAGTTGAAGTTCTTGAAGTTAACCTCTGTGCTGTCGAGAGCTTCACCATTCAGATAGTATGAAACAGTGTTGCCATTGTAGGGGCCGCCGTCCCACTTATCTTCCCATGTGCTGTCGAGTGAGCCGGAAATGTTGACCTGCATTGCGTTGTCTACGCCGGTGTCTGAGCCGCCAGCCTTGATTGAGTATACGAACTTTGCGCCTTCCTTAATCGGGGAAACGCCGTAGTCAGCATTAAGAGAAATCGTAACTGTTGGAGCCTCATCAGTGCCGCCGAAGAGCTTATCAAGATTGACTGTTGAAGGTGTCTCGCCGTCTGCACCCATATCAAGAACGATATCGTCCTGAGTTGCTGTTGAGTTAACGCCGTTCTGTGAAAGTTTGCTGGCTGTAGCCTTAAGAGTTACTTTGTTGTTGACAGCGTCAATCTGCTTGACCTCGAATAAAACGCTGCCGTTCTCCATTGTTGAGCCATCAATCGCAACGTTGAATACCGAATCTTTGCCGATAATGGTATCGTCATTCTCTGTGATTGATGTTGTCGGGTTAGCACCGGCCGCCTTTGTCTCGTAGGAAATCTTGATTCCGGGAGCCTTGCTTCCGTCCATAGTAAGAGCCTTAAGCGTGAATGTGCCGCTCTCTGCGTCTGCATCGCCGAAACCTGAAAGAGTAATTCCCTTTTCTCTTGCTGCAGCGATGATTTCATTCTTAACTCCTGCGAAAAGCGGGCCTGCGTCTGACTGAGTACGTCCCTCAAAGAATGCCGACTGATCCGCGGCTGAGGTTGTGCCTCCCTGAGCTACGTTCTGGAAAATGTCTGAGCCTTGTGTTGACCAAATCTCTACGCCGTCTGTCGTTGAAACTGTGATCTTCGTAACAGGTGCGCCAATTCCGTCCTGGAACGTAATTTCGCTGTCGGTGTCGTGCTGAGTTCCGCCGATTCCGTAAGCTCCGGTAAGTACGCCTTCTGTTCCTGCTTCAGCCGTAACAAGGTCAATCTTGTAGCTTCCTGCCGGCGTGTTCGTAACAGAAACGTCAGTAACGCCTGCATTCTTGTTGAGTGATTTGTTCATTACGACATCGTCATGTTTTACCTTCATGATGTCTGACTTCTGAACTTCACCCTCGCCGGGATCTGCTTTAATGCGGATCTTGTAGTTGCCCTCAACAGAAACTTTCTGCCCGAACTGGTCAGTCTTACGAA
>CALGHA010000016.1 GCA_937915835.1 uncultured Fretibacterium sp.
CTAACCTCGAAAAGATTATTACGTTTTTTCCCGCAATCAATGTGAATAAAATTCTTTCGCTTATACAGAATGCAATATTCCAAATCAGGAAGTCTGCCAGCTTCTTTGAGTTTTTTGACGGCCTCAAACATTTTGATTGCACCGACTGAACTTGATAAATCTGCCGCAAGCCCTTTCGTATGAAAACTTCCCTTAACTCCTCCGACTTTGGGATTATGCTTCTCGCAACTATAACCGCTGTTCACATCCTTCACTAGTTCTTGTTCCTGCTCTGCATTCAGCTTTAAGCCCATAAAATTATGCCCAGTCATACTCTATCAACGAGCCAAGAAAAAAATAAATTATCCGCCCATTCAAGATAAGCAGGAAGTTTTACGAACTCATCAAGTTTTTTCACTACAGCCGCTTTCTTCTCCTTTTAAGTTTTTCAATCATCTTCATAAAATAAAATAGTGAGCCTGTTTCAGACCCCCTGCAAACGTTTTTAATAAACCTTACCCGTAATCTTCTCGTACTCTTCAGGCGTGAATTTTCCTTTCTCTACCGCCTCATATACTTTCCCGTTCCATACGCCGTAATCGTAATATTTCTTGTATTTTTTAAGTATTATAGCTTAAATTTTTACCATATCACTGTTCCCGTAAAATTGTGCTGTAAGTTCAAATTCCGTATCGCTGATTACTTCCTTCACTTCACATATGTTCAATGCTGATTAGCATCTCTTAATCTTCGAAGACCTCACCGAGCATCTCCGTAACTTCCGCATTAGTCGCAATGTCCGCTGTCGTTACAAGGTTTGCCGCAACAACTCCGCTGTCCTGCAAATTCCCGTTAGCGTCCAAACTAGCAACATGTCCTGCGGTAGCGCTCGCAACTTTGTCAGCCTTGCCGGAAATATCAACATGCAAGCCGTCATTCTGAACTGTGAGCGCGTTATTGGCCACCGATGAAACTTTGAACTCAATCTCGTAGGCCGAAATCACAAGAACTTTTACGCTGTCTCCGGCTTTTATCGTGTAAGTATCAACAAGCGTTGATATATCCAAGAATAAATAACAGCAAGAACCATTACAGGCTTACCGTCTAAATTCGGGTTCGTTGCTCCGGGATAAGTCGCCGCCGCAAATGTACAGAAAGGGACTTTATTGTTCCGTCAAGTCCTCCTTCTGTTAAAAATTATCTATCACTAAACGCGGTCAACTTCCCAGCAAAATTAGCTTCTTGTTCATGGGAAAACCTCATCTAATATTTCATCTATTTCCCCGTCCGTCGCAATATTGCTGTTGTGTTGTTCAAGATTGCTTTATATATGTTGTCCAGCGAATTAATAATGTTGCCCATGCTGTCGATGGATTGTTTACTCTCCTCAAAATCTTGTCCAAGCTGTTTAATTGCCTCTATCTCAGCGATTATCTTTTTGATGCTCTGAACGTGTTTGTGTCTCTTGGGAAATTTTTAGCTTACTCTTTGTGAGGGCTTTTAGTAGATTAACTACGTCTTGA
>CALGHA010000017.1 GCA_937915835.1 uncultured Fretibacterium sp.
CCTTCACATCCGCCGCCGCATCCAACTCCGGACTTCCAGGCGTTTATAACCGGAACAAAGATATCAAGAATTTCCGGAATTTCTCCCGTGCCTTCGTCGTCGTCAACAAGAGCTAAACTCTCCATAACTTCCTCTTTAGTCTCGTAACCATCAAGAATTGCCTGGACTATATCGCGCAAATAAATTCCCTTGTCCTCACAAACCGGAGTATTGGCCGGAGCACGCGACCAGTCAACTTTTTCTGCTGCCATTTCCATAGTTAAGACACCTCCAAAATTTTCACTGAGTAATTCTTATTATAACGTATCAATCAAGACTTTAATTGCTGGCGTCTTCTGTCTGAAACACGAGATGCAACAATGTGCACTACTTCTTCAGAACATGGAGGAGGCAAAGTTGAGAGATATGCAGGCCTGACCAGGTCGCGAAAATTTTCTTTCTCGTCAACCTTTATAACACCGTCCTTAATCAGCACGTCTAAAATATCATCCTCATAACCTTTTGAAACTTTAAAATGCTCACTATAATCTAACATTATTGCAAATCTCCACAAAAAAATTTAACCCGCAAAGCCCGAAAGCCATGCGGGAATAATTATAACGCTTAAATCAAGTTTTTACAGTTTCGCGGCAATCGCTTTGATGAACTCTTTGCTGTCGACAACCTGAGGAACTACACCTTCACAAAGTGCGGTTAAGTCCTTCGTCATAACTCCGCCCTCGATCGTTGCGATTGTTGCCTTCTCAAGTCTATTCGCGAAATCTACAAGGTCAGGAGTCTCGTCAAGTTCTCCGCGCTTCCTCATTGCTCCGCTCCAAGCGAAAATCGTAGCTACGGGGTTCGTTGAGGTCATTTTGCCCTCGTCACGATAACGGTAATAATGCTTCGTTACGGTTCCGTGTGCAGCTTCATACTCGAAATTGCCGTCCGGTGAAACAAGTACTGAAGTCATCATTGCGAGTGATCCGAATGCTGTGCTGACCATGTCGCTCATAACGTCGCCGTCGTAGTTCTTGCATGCCCAGATAAAGCCGCCTTCGCTTCTCATAACACGGGCTACAGCGTCGTCAATCAGCGTATAGAAATATGTAATTCCTGCCGCCTCAAATTTCGCCTTGTACTCATTCTCAAAAATTTCCTGGAAGAGTATTTTAAATGTCTGGTCATACTGCTTTGAAATCGTATCTTTCGTTGCAAACCAGATGTCCTGTTTCGTTGAGAGAGCATACTCGAAGCATGAACGTGCGAATGACTTAATCGATGTGTCCTTGTTGTACATTGACTGAAGAACGCCAGGGCACTCGTAATCATAAACTGTCTCACGGAATGTTGCGCCGTTCTTGCCTGTGAAGACTAACTCAGCTTTGCCAGGTTCCGGAACTCGATACTCTGTGCCGCGATAAACATCACCGTATGCATGTCTTGCAATCGTAATCGGCTTCTTCCAGTTCTTTACAACCGGCTTAATGCAGCTCGTCAAAATCGGCGCGCGGAAAACTGTTCCGTCAAGGACTGCCCTAATCGTTCCGTTCGGGGACTTCCACATCTCATGAAGATTATATTCTTCAACACGCTGCTTGTTCGGCGTAATCGTCGCACATTTTACTCCGACATGATGCTTCTTGATTGCTTCGGCAGCTTCCCACGTGATTTTGTCGCGGGTCTCGTCTCTCTTCGGTAAACCTAAATCGTAATATTCCATGTTCAAATCAACAAACGGCGTAAGCAGGTCATCCTTGATAATCTGCCACAATACACGCGTCATCTCGTCGCCGTCCATCTCAACGATGGGGTTTACCATTTTAATCTTGCCCATAGCGTAAAACTCCCTTCAGAATTTATTTTTTGTGAAGCTCCCCCCGAATTTTTTTCGCAACTCAGGGGGTGTAAATCTCTATTACTTTTTGCCGTTACGGTTGAAGTTAATCAAGCATCCGGCCTTAACGATTGTTCTCTCGTTCTCGGTCATGTCCTGAATGTAAAGCTCGGCTTCCTCAACTTTTCCGCCCTTGATTACATAAGCCTTAATGCTTCCGAGTTCGTTTTTGTCGAGTGCTGAACGAATACCAGGAACATAAACGTAATCGCCGACTTCAAAGTTAGGCTCACCCTTAAGATGGAACGGGATCATTCCCCAGTTCATGCAGTTTGAACGATAACGCTTCGTTGCATATTCCTGAGTGATATTCGCGAGTGCTCCAAGAACACGCTGACATGAAGCCGCCTGTTCACGTGCTGAACCGTCGCCGGGCTTGTTAGCGTAAATTGTTGAGCCGATCTCGATTGCCTTAACGTCAACGCCCTCTTGTCCCGGAATTGTCTTGATTGCCGCGTAAACTTCATCAAGCTCCGGTGTAGCTTCGCCGTTAAGTCTCGCGCGTTCAATCTTATGGACTTCTTTAGCTTTGCCAACATACTGAGGATCTCTGCGTGAAAGCGTGAACTCAGCAAGTCCGAGCGGGTTAGATCTGAACGAAGACGTTTCACCTGACGGGATAAGCTCATCGGTCGTCGTAACCTCATCAAGTATCTTTGACACGACACGAAGCAAAATATTCTCAGCAAGTGCTTCCTGTTCCGGCCAATCCTTAATGTTCGGGCCAAGACGAATTGCTAAATCAGTATTTGCTTTGCCGAAGCCCCAGTAAACGCGTGATTTATAAGCCTTATCGTCATAGTTATATGCAGGAACATTGCCCCAGCAGTCAAACTCTTCAGCTGACGTTAATTTTCCGCCATTAGCCGCTGTTGCCGCGATTGAACGTGCGTCCATGAGTGCGACAGCTGACATCTGACCATTGCCGGGCTTTGAGCCTTCGCGGTTCGGGAAGTTACGGGTTGTGTGTCTAATCGAGAACGCGTTGTTAGCTGGTGTATCTCCTGCTCCGAAACATGGGCCGCAGAATGCCGTTCTGATAATTGCGCCTGCATCCATAAGGTCAGCTAAGAAGCCTTTACGGTCAAGGTCAACGAATACCGGCTGAGATGACGGGTAAACGCTGAGATAAAATTCATCAAATCCGCATGTCTTGCCTTTAAGTGCGTGTGCTGCTTCGACTACGTTCGTGTAATTTCCTCCTGCACAGCCTCCGATTACTCCCTGCTGAACCAT
>CALGHA010000018.1 GCA_937915835.1 uncultured Fretibacterium sp.
AGTGTGAAACGGGGAAAAAGCCGGAGATACCCTCAAAGGCTTACCTATCGTTATAAAGCGAGAGGGATATTATTAATTGCTGTATTCGCGGCGATCGTTTTATCTTTAACAGGATGCGTCAAGGACAATAATAATTCAGGAACTGTGGACAACAAGAAAGCGATTGAGTTAATTAACGTTTCATATGACCCGACAAGAGAATTATACGCGGCCTATAACAAGATATTTGAAGCCCATTACGAGAAGACTTTCGGACGCAAAATTTCCGTTACTCAGTCTCACGGCGGCTCAGGAAAACAAGCTCTTGAAGTATCGAACGGGCTTGAAGCTGACGTTGTAACTCTTGCGATTGAAGGTGATGTTCAAGTCGTGTATGACGCAGGATTAATTGATAAAGGTTTCACGTCGGAATTTCCGTTAGACAGCTCGCCTTACACATCAACAATTGTATTTCTCGTTCGCGCTGGAAATCCTAAAGCAATTTACGACTGGAACGATTTACTCAGGGACGACGTAGGCATAATTACCCCGAACCCGAAGACTTCCGGAGGAGCTATGTGGAATTATTTAGCCGCATGGTATTACTTCGAGCTTAAGGGTCAGAACGATGATGAAATTCTTGAATCAGTCAGCAAAATTTATAGTCATGTCGTAGTTCTTGATTCGGGCGCAAGAGGTTCAACAACTTCTTTCGTCGAGAATAAACAAGGTGATGTCCTCTTAGCGTGGGAAAATGAAGCGTTCCTTTCACTCAGAGAATATCCCGGAGAATATGAGATTGTCGTTCCGTCAGTGTCGATATTATGCCAGCCAACTGTTGCAGTCGTCGATGTCGTCGCTAAGAAACATGGAACTGAAGAAGCCGCGAAAGAATATCGGAACTATTTATACTCGGAAGAAGCACAGGCTGTTGATGCTCAGAATTTTTACCGGCCAAGCAATAAAGATGTCTACAACAAGTTCGCTTTCAAAGCCGACTCTAACACGATAAAAGCAATTCCTGAAAATGGCAAGTGGATTAACGACAATATAACTCTCACTGACATAAATCACTTCGGAGGCTGGGGCAAAGCTCGAGCAATTCACTTCGCTAACGGAGCAAACTTCGACAAGATTTACGAGAAATAAACTATGAAACAGAAAAGTATCATTCCGGGTTTCGGGCTTTCTTTCGGCATAACGATAACGATATTGAGTATTGTCGTCTTAATCCCCTTATGCTCGCTCGTCGTCTTCATGTCAAGATTGTCATTCTCGGAATTTATTTACACGATTACGAGGCCGCGAATATTGTCAGGCTATTACGTCAGTATATCGACGGCCCTTATTGCTTCACTGGTTAATGCCGTGATGGGATTAATTTTAGCGTGGGTTCTAGTTCGTTACGAATTTCCGGGAAAAGGTTTTCTTGACGGCATAATCGAGCTCCCTTTTGTATTGCCTACAGCTGTTGCAGGAATTTCATTAACTCATAATCGGAATTCCCTTTGTTGTTCGTTCAGTTCAGCCCGTTCTTGAGAAGATTGATATTCAATACGAGGAGGCCGAATGATACTTGGAGCTGACAGAAAAACGACTTTTTGGAAGGTAATTTTTCCCGAGATATTGCCGTCGTTAATATCCGGTTTCACTCTAGCTTTTGCGCGCTGTATCGGTGAATATGGAAGTGTAGTTTTTATCGCTGGCAACACGCCTTATGAAACGGAGATTGCGCCGTTATTAATAATGTCGGAACTTCAGGAGTTCGATTATCCGGCCGTAACGTCAATTGCACTAGTCATGCTCACAATAGCTTTCGTAATTCTCTCGATTAATGCCGTCATTCAAAGTATGGTATCACGAAGAGTCAGCGGCGCGCTTAAGTGGATATTGCTTGTTATCTGCTTCGTTTTTCTTGCGGTGTTTCTGCTTCTTCCGTTGAGTTACATCATAGCTACGGCTTTACGCAGCGGGTTCGAGACGTACGTAAACGCTATTATTGACGAATACGCGATAAAAGCCGCAATTCTCACGCTTGGTGCTTAACGAAATTTGCGTTTACAGGCAAGAAAATTTTATCGACGTTCATAGATTTACCCGTTACAGTTTCACCGATTATTGCAGGATTAATTTATGTCCTCACGTTCGGCCGACAGGGAGCTTTATATTCATATCTCGATGCTGATTATATTTGCTGTTCCTGGAATTGTTTTAGCGACGATCTTCGTAACATTCCCGTTTATTTCGCGAGAGCTTATTCCAGTTTTTACGGCTCAGGGCACGGATGAAGAAGAAGCAGCGGCTTTAATGGGAGCCGGGACGTTCACGATTTTCCGAAAAGTAACTCTGCCTCATATCAAGTGGGCTTTGCTTTACGGTATAGTTCTCTGCACAGCCAGAGCAATGGGCGAGTTCGGAGCTGTCTCGGTTTTATCAGGACATCTCAGAGGAAAAACTAACACTCTGCCGTTATACATAGAGCTGCTTTATCAAGGTTACGACTTCACAGGAGCATTCGCGGCTTCGTCTTTACTGGTGATTATGGCGGTTATCGTCCTGATTTTGAGGCTTGCACTTGAACGTAAATGGAAAAAACAGCTGGATATCAGGATATGAGCAAGTACATTGATGCAAAAAGTTCATGCTCAATCCGGCGTAATAAGTAAAACATTGTGAAATTTTGCATAAACATCGCGTTTTTAAGGATTAGAAAGTGAGGAGGGGAAAGTTTTTATGAATGAAACGATAGAGGATTACGTTGTATTGAAGAACATCAATAAACATTTCAAGGATTTTCACGTATCAAAGGACGTAAATATTTCAATTCCAAAGGGAAAACTTGCAGCATTGCTCGGGCCGTCGGGAAGCGGAAAGACGACGATATTACGGATGATTGCGGGCTTGGAAAATCCTGACAGCGGAGAACTTATCATAAATGGAAAAGTTGTTAATGACATTCCCGGAAGTGAACGAGGAATAGGCTTTGTTTTCCAGAGTTACGCATTATTCCGATATATGACGGTCTATGACAATATCGCGTTCGGCCTGCGTGTGAAGAAAATTCCAGAAAGTGAAGTACGCAAAAAGGTCAAAGAGCTTTTATCGCTTATCAGCTGTGGATGAAACCGTTTGCGGCAATCGACGCTAAAGTCAGGCTTGAGCTTAGAACGTGGCTTAAAGAAATGATAACCAAGCTACAGATTATGAGCATTTTCGTTACTCATGATCAGGATGAAGCAATCGAGGTCGCGGATAATATCATCGTTACGAACTTGGGAAGGGTTGAACAAGCCGGAACTCCTCAGGAATTATACAGGCATCCGGCCACATCGTTTGTCGCAAGATTTATCGGCAATTCTTCGTCCTGAGTTCGTCAGCGTCTTCAAGAAAGGCGAAAATCTCCAGTTCACACAGTTAGCAGAAGAGGCCGTTGTTGAGGATATTATCTTTCGAGGCAGCAATATGGAAATCAAAGTTCGGCTTCATGACAATCTAATTTCATCAGCTCGAAGCATTAATGAGCCTCCTGTTGAGATTGGCGAAAAAGTTGACGTATTCATTTACCGTCTGTTTGCGATTAACGGCGACGAAATACAGCTCATCAATAATCTTAGTCTTAAAGATGAATCCGTCTTTATATAGAAGGTCAACGACAATGGAACGTGTAATTATTAATTCTGACGTGTTGATTATCGGCGGAGGAACAGCGGGCTGTTATGCGACAATATATCTCGGTGAAGATTCGCCGTTGAGTGTCGCGCTCGTTGATAAGGCCAATATTAGCAGAAGCGGATGTTTAGCGGCAGGAGTTAACGCATTGAACGCTTATATTACGGACGGGCATAAACCGGAAGATTATATTAAATATGCCTCGAATGACGCGGGCGGGATTGCTAGAGAGGATTTACTGCTCGACATTTCCGAAAGATTGAACGCTGTAATTCATGACATGGAAAAACGAGGATTGAAAATTCTTAAGGATGAGAACGGGAATTATATATCGCTAGGCTGGCAAAATCTCAAGATTAACGGTGAGAACATAAAGCCTATTCTTGCGCGTGAAGTCAGGAAACAAAAAAACGTAAAAGTTTATGAACATGTGAACGTTACGGACTTCAGATTTGACGATAAAGTCAGAGGAGCGTCCGGAATTTACAGGCCCAATAATCCGGAAAATCTGCCCCATCAAACTTGGTACTGTCTATTCAACACGGGAGCGGGCTTCTGCATGGGAATATTAGCCGGAGCCGAAATGACAACGTTCGAGATGAGATTTATCGCCCTAAGATGCCAGGAACTTTAGCGCAAGGAGTCGGAGCTAAACAGGTAAACTCGCGCGGAGAAATTTACGAGCAAAATTACGGCTTGATGACCTCACAAAGATTATGGGGGACAATTACGGAGAATAGAAACGGAAGAGGCCCGTGTTATCTGAAAACTTCGGGAATAACAAGCAATCAGGAAAATGAACTTTACAAAGCATATCTCAATATGGCTCCTGTTCAGGCTCTAAAATGGCTTGACTCGGAATATGGCCCGTCATTAAGAGATGTCGAGATTGAGGGAACTGAACCGTATATAGTCGGAGGACATACGGCAAGCGGTTATTAAAAATACGTTACGGGTGCATTCGCTGAAGGAGAGATTGCGGCAGAAAGCATAATTAAATATCTCGATAATCATGAGCCAATTAACGAAGATTACGAATTTCTCGAAGCTCAGGCTCTCACCAAATCGAGACGGCTATGCAAAAAATTATGGACGAATACGCCGGAGGAATTCGCACGGATTATATATACGCTGAAAGCGGCTTAAAACTTGCTGATGAGAAAATTAGTGAACTCACAAAATTACTCGCAAGTGTTACGGTAAATGATATTTATGATTTACTCGCCCTGTATGAAGTTCGAGAGAGATTAATTGTCGCACGTGTCCTTATCGCTCATCTTTCAGCACGAAAAGAAACAAGACGGCACAGCTTCCAGAAGAACGCGGATTATCCCGAAAAAAGCTCAGAAATTTGTCCGGGAAACTTAATCAGCGTTGACGATGAAAGTAAAGCGTATTTGCGGAGACCTTCTGACTGCTGGAGCTGTATGGCCTATATTAAAGAGTGTAAGCAGGCGCAATTTCTTTCGTTCTTCCTCCTGAGTTAGGCGGTAGAGGTGGAAGGCTTTCTATCAGGCGTGAAGGACAGCTTACCGAATGGACATTAACAAGACCGGACGGCTCAAGGACGAGCATTATTACTGACACCAGAGAAGCAAACAGCTATTAAGAGGGAGAAAATATGACTAGCAAACTTACACACATTGATACTCTTGAAGCAGAAGCAATTTACATAATGCGTGAAGTTGCCGCCGAATGTGAAAAGCCCGTTATGCTCTACTCAATCGGCAAGGACAGTTCAGTAATGCTTCATATCGCGTTAAAAGCGTTTTATCCAGAGAAGCCGCCGTTTCCTTTTCTGCATGTTGATACGACATGGAAATACCGGGAGATGATAAAGTTCCGCGACCAGACAGCGAAGAAAAAAGGGCTTGAACTGCTCGTGTATACCAATCAGGACGGAATAAAGCAGGGGATTAATCCTTTCGAGCACGGCTCATCTTACACTGACATTATGAAGACGCAGGCGACGAGGAAAAATCGCGCGCTAAAGAGAGAATATTTTCATTCCGCAATGAAGCTGACCCGAAAAATCAGCGTTCCGAAATGTGGAAACTCTACAACACGAAAATTCACAACGGCGAGAGTATAAGAGTTTTCCCGCTCTATTACGCCGCTGAAAGACCATGCGTTGAACATTATGGTTGACGACGACAGAATGAAACTTTTGCCCGGTGAAAAAGTTCTTAACAATTACAGAGACTATGGAACGTCGCAAGAAAGAGGGCTATTTTTGATGAATGACCTTTTGAGATTTATTACGTGCGGAAGTGTTGACGATGGGAAATCCACATTGATTGGGCATATTCTCTACTCGTCGAAACTGCTTTATGCGGACCAGGAAGAAGCCCTAATTCTTGAGTCAAAAGTCGGTAGTCGAAGAGGAGAGATTGATTATTCCCTTTTGCTTGACGGCTTAACTGAAGAACGAGAACAGGGAATTACGATTGATGTAGCTTATCGATATTTCACGACCGAAAAAAGAAGTTTCATAGTCGCTGACACTCCAGGCCATGAAGAATATACGCGAAATATGGCCGTTGGTGCGTCTAATGCTGACTTAGCCGTAATTTTAATCGACGTTCGTAAAACGGCACGCGCGAATTTGTTCAATCATGGGAATTCGTCATCTCGTCTTCGCTGTAAATAAAATGGATCTGGTTGATTATGACAGGAACTTTTTTCTTATATAGCCGAAGAAATAATAAACTTTCAGAGAGAATTGAACTAGATTATTCCAGTTTCAGCGACAGAGTCGACAACGTAGCATAACTTTCACAAAAAATGAAATGGTATAACGGAGAAACTTTGCTTTCATATCTTGAGAATGTTGACGTAAACGATTACAGCGAGGAAATCGGATTTTATCTTCCTGTTCAAAGAGTTTGCAGACCGGATTATTCGTTCAGGGAATTTCAAGGACAGATTGAGACTAAAAGCGCGTTTAAGGGGCAGGCTGTAACTGTTCAGCTTGATCGTGAAGTTGACGTTTCGCGCGGTTCTGTAATCGAGAAAGATTCAGGGCTCGAAATATCCTCATCAATAACAGCCGCTTTAATCTGGATGGACGATAAACCACTCAATAACGGCGGAAGTTTCTTCATCAAAACGGGGACAAATCTTATTCCCGGACTTGTCGCTAAGATACTGCATAAGATTGACATTAATACTGGCGAACTTTGCGATTCTGACGTGTTAATCAAGAATGAAATAGCGATTTGCAAAATTTCCTTCACCGACAAAATCACGATTGACAAGTTTAACCGACATAAGACGACCGGAGAATTGATATTAATTGACCGAGTAACTTTCATGACTAGCGCTTGCGGAGTTGTTGAGGATTACACCCGAAGCGGAATAATCACGGAAAATCGAATAAGCCCGAAAAGGCCGAAAAGAAATTAATTCTCGGTGGACGACATACATATTTATTGAATGATGAAGAAATTACCAGCAGAAAATTTTTGTGGAATATTATCAGACATCTCAATAATGCGGGTTTAGTTATCCTGTTATGGGCAAAAAGTAAGGATATTATGCTTGAAGTTGACATGACGATTTACGACGAGGACGCTAAAGATGACGACAGCATAGTAAATTTTGTAAAGCGTGTATCGTCATATGATTTCGATGTATCTGAGACGGCATTGTATATTTAAAGTGAGAGAATGAAATTTAACACAAAGTTGTTGCATAATATAACACGTTCTATTTTTGCGCAAAGGGAAATTCTTCCGCCAATATCTCAGGTCAACGCCTTCAAGTATGACAAAATGGAAGAACTCGAGGGCGGAATTGGCTCGGTATCTTGCAACAGTGGAATGTCGGCAATTGCAATTTCGCTTCTCGCTGTCTGTAACTCCGGCGATGAGATAATTGCAGGGAGCGGACTTTACGGCGGGACAATCAGCCTGTTTCATGACTTCGAAAAACTCGGCATTCATACGATTTTGCTTGAAGATATGAGGGCTGAAAACGTCAAAAATTTCATATCCGACAAGACAAAAGTTATATTCAGTGAGCTTATCAGCTTTTTGTCGACTCAACCACAGCGACACCGTTTATCGCAAGACCGCTTGAACTTGGGGCGGACGTTGTTATTCATTCAGCCTCGAAATACATTAACGGCGGAGGAAACTCAATCGGAGGAATTATCATCGACGGCGGCCAATTCACTTGGGATTTTGATAAACACACGGCGCTTTCAGAGTTCAGGAAATACGGTAAGATGGCATTTTCCGTAAGACTTCGTGCGGATATTTGGGAAAACTTCGGCGGATGTATGGCTCCAGTCAACGCATTCTTGAATTACATCGGAATTGAGACACTCGGCCTGAGAATGAAAAAAATCTGCGAGAATGCCAATGCTCTTGCTAATGCTCTGGACAAACTGCCGAATATCGAAGTCAATTATCTCACGCTTCCTCAGCATCCGTTTCATGAGTGCGTCAATAAACTTCTTAACGGTTACGGTGGAGGAATTCTGACTTTCAGAGTTGGTTCTAAGGAACGTGCTTTCAAGATAATAAACTCCCTGAAATACGCAATGATCGCAAGTAACATCGGCGACCTAAGAACACTCGTAATTCATCCCGCATCAACTCTTTATCTCCACACGAAGATTTCATGACAGTAATTAATAATAAAGAAGGAGAATGAAGAATGAAGATTACTGTATCAGGAGAAATAAAAGAAATTCCGGAGGGCTTGAGTGTCTCAGCTTTGGTTGAGCGTGAAAATGTTGAAATGCCGCAGTATGTAACTGTATCGGTCAACGAGGAATTTATTGATGCCGGAAAATTTGAGTGTCATATTCTGAAAGACGGTGATGTTGTCGAGTTCCTTTACTTCATGGGAGGCGGAAGATAATGGCTTTCACCAATGAACAGCTTGAACGTTATTCACGTCATATCATCCTTAAGGAAATTGGCGTTAAAGAACAAAAGAAGCTGATGAACTCTAATTTACAGCGTCAGATTATTCATGCGACAAGCGACATTGGGAAAATCAAGGCAGATTCGGCGAAAGAAAGCATGCAGAATATTAACCCTGAAGTGAAAGTAATCGCCTATCATGAGTTCGTGAACAGCAAAAATATACTGGACCTGATAAAAGATTATGACTTCATTCTTGACGGCGCTGACAACTTTCCCGCGAAATTTTTAATCAACGACGCGTGTGTAATCTCGAAGAAGCCTTTTTCTCACGCAGGAATTATACGTTTCAAAGGCCAATTAATGACAATTATTCCCGGAGAAAGCCCGTGTTACAGCTGTGTGTTTAAGGAAATGCCGCCTAAGGACGCAATCCCAACTTGCAGACAAGCCGGAGTAATTAGAGCAATGGCCGGAGCCATCGGAAGTCTTCAGGCACTCGAAGCAATAAAATTTATCACCGGAACTGGTAAGTTATTGGCCGGAAGCCTCTTAACGTTTGATGCTCTCGATATGAACTTTCACAAGATTAATCTTCCGAAAAGAAATCATAATTGCACAGTATGCGGTGATAATCCGGCGATTACGGAACTCGTCGACTATGAACAGCCGGCTTGTGATTTATGATGTGTCATGATGAAGAAAATTTTTATCAGTCAAGAAATTTACGCAGCTATTCTTGACCACGCAAAGAAAGAATTACCGAACGAGGCATGCGGTCTTATTGCAGGAATTGAAGACGGAGATTTGCGGACAATCGAGAAAGTTTACATGCTCACGAATATTGATAAATCATCGGAACATTTCTCGCTTTCTCCTCGTGAACAGTTATTAGCAGTTCAGGACATCAGGAAAAATCAGCTTAAATTGTTAGGCAACTGGCATTCACACCCTTCATCGCCTTCAAGACCTTCTGCTGAAGATATAAGCCTCGCGTTCGATAAAAACTTGAGCTATCTGATTTTGTCATTAATGAATGTTAATGAACGCTTTGATAACAAAGTCAACATAAGCAATAAATTTTTACAGGGAGGGTAATTTTTATGGCGACGATAGATTACGCAACACTTAAGAAGGGCGGCTTTATGCGTCAGAAACAGAAAGGATTTTTCTCTTTGCGGTTGGCGGTCAAGTAACTTCCGAACAGCTTAATAGGGAATTGAGATCCCGTTCATCAATATTAAGGACATCGAGGAAGTCAAAGCGACATTAGCAGAAGGCGGAATTGCTCCCGGAGTTTGCGGGCCTCGTGTTCGAACAGTAACGGCATGTCAGGGAAATAAAGTTTGTCCGAACGCATGCATTGACACGGAAGAGATTGCTCAAGAGTTAAGCGCGAGATATTTCGGCCGTGAACTTCCTCATAATAGGCATTAAGGGCGAACTTGCTGTAAAATGGCTTGAAGAAAAATGCATATCCTGCTGAATTTTTGAGAAGACCTGCAGAACTGGAGCAAGACGGCAAAATCAATATCGACTACGACAAGTGCAATAATTGCGGAAGATGCGCTTTCACGTGTCCTGTTGATGCCTATGAAACGACAGAAGGATATTTTGTTTATTTCGGAGGACTTTTCGGCAACACTATTAATAAGGGAACTCCCGATTGTGCCTTTCATAACAGATAGGGAAACACTTTTAAAAATTTGTGATGTGGCTATAATATTCTTCAAAAAGAACGCTTCAAGTTTACGATTGATAGAGTTGGAATTGAAGCACTGAGAGCCAAAATTATGGAGGCTTATAATGACGGACGATGATATTAAATTTGACGAGGAAGTTGATATTACTGATGTAGTTTGTCCCGTAACTTTCGTGAAAGCTAAAGTCGCTCTTGAGGAGCTTGATGATGGTCAAATCCTACGTATCCGAATGAATGACGGTGAGCCTGTGCAAAATGTTCCGAGAAGCATTAAGGACGAAGGACATAAAATCTTGAAGCTCACAAAAAACGACGACGGAACTTATAATTTGTTTGTCAGAAAAGTTGATGAATAGCTCAGGATCAGGACAAGAAGAACGAAGGCTTGACCGGAAATTAACACCGTTAAATGTGTGGTCAATGGCGTTCGGCTGTGTAATAGGCTTTGGAGCTTTTATGATGCCTGGAACGGTTTTCTTGAAGCGTGCCGGGCCTCTTGGAACTTTAATAGCTATGCAGCTTGGAGCTTTTGTTATGCTCATAATTTCTTACAGTTACGGGCATATGATTAAAATTTTCCCTGTTGCCGGCGGTGAATTTGTCTTTGCAAAACTTACTTTCGGGAAGAAGCACGGATTTTTATGCGCGTGGTTTCTTGGAATGAGCTATTTATGTCTTGTCCCGGTCAATGCAAACGCTATAGCTGTGTTGTGTCGAGTTTTATTTGGAGGAGTTTTTCAGGTAAAATTCTTGTATAACATAGCGGGCGATCATATTTTTCTCGGTGAAATCATAATAGCTCTGACTGCAATAATACTCTTCGCCTTCATCAACGTCCTGAACGTAAAAATTTCCGGTGTAATCCAAACAGTTCTTGTAATACTTCTTCTTTCCGGAGTAATCATATTAATCTTTGCGGCTTTAATCAGTCCATTAACAGAAGCGTCAAATTTATCGCCGATGTTTTATCCTGTTGAGACTGGCAATGAAGTATATCGCGACATTTTTCAGGTTTTTGCAGTGAGTGCAATAGCTCCGTGGGCATTTGTCGGTTTTGACACGATCCCGCAATTATCAGAAGAATCAAATTTCAGCTTAAGCAAAGTCAAAGTTCTAATGGATACATGTATATTATGCGGCTGTTTTGTCTATATCGCGCTGACTTTCATAGCTGCTTCGTATTTACCTGACACTTTCGAGAATTGGGCTGAATATATCGATGACCTTCCTAACATTCACGGGCTTATGTCGACACCTTTAATTTTTGCGGCATATAAGATTATGGGGAAAATTGGCCTGTTCGTCGTCGGAATATCGGCTTTATGCGCGATGCTCACGGGAATTTTGGGATTTTACACTGCAACAAGCCGCCTTCTTTATTCATTATCACGCGAAAAGATGATCCCTGAATGGTTCGGAAAACTCAACAAATATAATGCCCCTATGAACGCAAATTTATTCTGTATGGTAGTCTCAATAATAATTCCTTTCGCTGGACGTAATCTTCTGGGCTGGGCTGTCGATATGTCATCAATCGGAGGAGCAATCGGCTTCGGTTATACGTCGTTAGCTTCAAGAGTTTACGCAGTGAAAGATCATAAGAAGGACATTGCTATATTCGGGACGCTGGGATTTATTTTTTCTGTTATCTTCGCGATTATCCTTATCATACCTCTTCCGTTTATTCCGGGTGTATCACTTTCATCTGAGGCGTTTATGTGTTTATTAATATGGACTTTACTTGGAGAAATAATTTACCGGAGGAGACAATAATAAAATTTTATTTGTTATATGTTCGCTAATTCTTTGTGTTGCTGTCATATGTGGTTCGAGACAGCAAAGAGGAAATCCGTACAGCTTTCAATACCTGCCAGGTCTGCAACGGTTCATAGCTTGCATATTATAAACAGTCAGGAAATCAGCTTGTATGTCAGAACTGCGGCAAACGTTTTCCTATGTATGAAGTTGGAGTAAATGCATGGGGCTGTAATCCGTATCTAATCTTCGAAAATCAAAGAGTGATGAGCTGCGACAAGGTTATTATTCCTAATAATTTATTGAAGAAAGCTAAAGATATATTCTCAATCTGGAAAATTGAGTATTAATTGCAAAATTATCGGGTAATCAATAAACATGTGAAGTAAGGACGTTTTGCGTAAGAAAATTCATATTTACATAAACGGCATGACTTGTATAAACTGCCAGAATAGGATTGCGAGAAAACTTAACAAGACGCAAGGAGTTATTAATGCTGTTGTGAGTTATGAATATAGCTGTGCTGAAATTATTTATGACGATAAGAAAATTTCATTTGAACAGATTGACGAAATCATAAATGGCTTGGGCTATAAAATTTCCGATGGCAAAACTAAAATTATTCGCAATTTATTTATTCTGCCGGCTATAATCATAATTTATGGAATGTTATTCATAATCGGCTTGACGACCTCAATACATTGTATAGCTATGTGCGGAGGGATTATTGCAGTCTGCTTTGAAGATTACAGCAGGCGTTTTCATGGTAATCATGGGTAAATCTCTTCTCGTTCCTCCGCAAATTTTCAATTAGGCTTCCTAAATTCTTATCCGATAAAATTTTTTTAGCAGGAATAGGGAAAAGTCGCCGTTTATCATCGGGCTTCTTAATGGACTTATGCCGTGCGGGCCCTTACAGTCCATGTGGCTGGTTGCATTAATTACGTGTAATCCTTTAACGGGGGCTTTGTCAATGTTAATATTTGCTCTAGGTTCGCTCGTTTCAATATTGGGTAAAAAGTTTTCCCGTTTCATAATGACATCAGGAGCCGTATTAGTTACAGTCATGGGATTAATCATGATCACTCAGGGAGGAATTTTAAGCGGCATATTTCAGGGGACAGAGTTAAATTCTCAGGAAGTCAAAATTAATGATGAGCTGCAAATAATTCACAGCACTTTATCACTGGACGCTATCCAGATATTGAAGCTAAAGCGGGAACTCCTGTTAAGGAGACAATATAATTGAGTTTATGTCGTCCAGGACGGAACTATCTTACTATTATTTCTGGATGGGAATGCTTCAGGGAAAAATATTGATACATGATTGATGAAAGTTTATAAGATAATTAGAGGAAACTTTTATTAATCTTAATTTCCGCGTTTATGAGCTATTGAATAACATACGCCCAAGAACATAATTGAAGAGTAAAGCAGCGCGTAACATGCCTTGATTTTTTTCATTGATTGGGTAAGTATTTAGCAGTAAACATTATTATCGAAACGTAACGTGTCTGCTCTGATGATAATTCTGTCATAAGGGCAATTCATTAAGTGTATATGCAGTCATAAGGCTGGCTTGAAATTCAAATGTGTAATTGTGGCAGCTAAGACATGTTTTATGTTTTATTTAGATATAACCTTATTTCTCAATAATGAGACTGTTTATTTTTCTGTGTTGTCAGGGATTATCACAGTTACAAGAGTTCCGCCGCCGTCATTGGACGTTATCGTCAGGGTTCCTCCGCACATAATCTCTAACCTTTCCTGAATATTTTTGAGCGCAATATGAGGCTCACTGTTATCGTTTTGCTCAAAACCTCGTCCGTTATCAGCAACGATAATTTCACTCCCACAATCCGTTTTTCTTGTCCTGATGGAAATTCGGAACGGGCCAGCATATGGATCTCTTCCGTGTTTAATTGCGTTCTCAACGATAGGCTGTAACGTCAACGGAGGCACTCGAAAGAAAGTATGCGGCGTGTCGTAATCAACAAATAAGCTGTCTTCATATTGAGCTTGTTCAACGGCAAGATAAGCACGAGTATGTTCCAGTTCCGAAGAAAAGGGTATCGGAGTTGCACTCGCAATGGCGGTAAAATTTTTGCGCAGGTATGTTGTAAAATCCATAATGACTTGCCGGGCCAATTGAGGATTTTGACTGCAGAGGCAATAAATGCTCGTCATTGTGTTGTAGATAAAGTGCGGCCGCATTTGCAAAACCATGATACTGGCGCGCTGATTAGCAATCTCACGTTGTCGGCACAAATCCTGCTCGATCTGGTCTGACAGAATGAGGCTGTACATTGACAGGGCTGATAAGACAATGCAAATGTCGATTAACGGCCAGATTTCGACGAATATTTGCACGAACAGCGCGATTGTTATAGGCAGCAGGGCAATTCGAAAACTGAGGAAGGCTTTATGAGAAAGTCGCTTTCGATTTCGTATCATACTTGCGAGATTGAGCAGGACAATTGCGATTATTGGCACCAACAAAATCGGGTAATATTTTCCACGATAATATTCTTTGTTCTGTATGAAATAACCAAACTCGCCTATGAACGGAGCACTCGTGAGCAAGACAACAAAGATCACCTCAAGGCTCAACACAATGTGAAAGAGCTTGCTTGAGCGTAAATTTTCTCCGCAACAGTGCAGTAAATAAGCCGTTATCATTGACAAAGGCAGCGAGAGAAACAGGGACTCCAGAATTAGGATGAAATACGGTGCCGCAACCGAGACGGAATAACTATACACAACAGGTTCAACAAGCCCCGACAAGGATAACAGCACAAGGACGGTAAACAGCATACGGAAAAAGCGCTTGCTCCAGTTGTCAATTCCCGGCATTATCGCGATGAACCACAAGCCTAACGCGCTTAACAGTAAAGCCGCACCGCATATGAAGTAGATAAAATAATATTCGTCCCAATAAATCACTTCTCAGAGCCTCCAATTGAAAATGGATAACGTAACTTTTTCAGCTGTTCCCTCACGTTCTCCGTAGTCAGAGGCTTTAACATGAAACCGCTGGCCTCAGTCTTCCACGCGTCGAGTGAGTAATCTGCGTAGGCTGTCAGAAACACAATGTTTGTGCGTGGATTGATTTCAAGCAACGTTCTGCAAAGGTCAAGTCCGCTCGCCGTTCCCAGTTCAATATCTAGAATCGCCAGAGCTACACGGTTCTTTTTTGCGTATTCAATCGCTTCCATTGGCCAGATAAAACCCATAATCGTTGCGTTCGTCATAACCTCCCCTAAGACACTCAGACAATCAGAGAGAATTACTTTGCTGTCTTCTACGATTATAACGTTTGGACTTTCTTCGCTCTGAGCCGCGAGTGAGAACAGCTCGTTTGTGTCAACTCCTAAGCACTTGGCAAGGCGAGTAATCATAATAGCATCAGGAAGTCGGCTTGAGTTTTCCCAACGTGCGACGGTTGAATGATTGACGAACATTTTTTCTCCGAGCTGTTTTTGCGAAAGCCCTCTTTCTTCTCGAAGTTTTCGCAGGGTTCTCGCAAATAAAGTATTCACTTAACACACCTCCAATTTTTGTTCGCGATTATGATAAACCGGCGCGCCAGAAAATACATGAGTATTGACAAAGTGAGTTTTGACAATTCGGAAACTTAATTTACAAAAATATCCGATGAGCAGAAAATACGACACGCTTCATTAGTTGCTAATCCTGATTTTCATAAAGGAGGAATTTTTTTTATGCGTAAATTTTTAAGCGCGGTTTTGTTAATCTGTCTGCTTTGCGGCTGTTCTTACGGCGAGACACTCAAGAGTGATCGGCTGTTTCAGGTTGCATTGCTTCAATCCCTCATGCAAGGAGAATATGACGGCGTTGTTACGGTTGGTGAACTTAAAGCGTATGGCGATACCGGCATCGGAACATTTCAGGGAGTTAACGGTGAGATGATTGTACTTGACGGAAAAGTTTACCGTGCAATCTGGGACGGAAGCGTTGAGATTGCTCCAGATGATGAGACTGTGCCGTTCTCAAACG
>CALGHA010000019.1 GCA_937915835.1 uncultured Fretibacterium sp.
GAGCCTTTCGATTTTGAGCAACCGTTTTATTTTTTGCATTGTTAGATTCAGACATAAAGGGAATTTTACACGAAAACTTTTTTTACGCAATACATTTATTATGTTAACTTCTCAGTTTTACCGGACAAAGCTCGTTCAACATTGACATAACTTTATCATAAACGGTTTCAACAGTAATAACTTGCATACACATATTGTTTTTGCAAACTACACAGGGCGTATCATTATTGATGGACTCACGAGAAGCTAGAGTACATTCATAATTTGAAGCAATATAGGAAGAATTTTTACGTGGTAAATGAAAAACCAATGGATTTGACGGTCCCCATAAGCTTAAGCAGGGTATATGCATCGCCCAAGCACAATGCATTGGGCCAGTATCATTTCCGACTACAAGATCTGACATACTCAAAATAGCAAGACTTTCAAGTATGTTGCATTTTCCAATCATATTAATTATTCCATTTTGTTGAAAGATTTCCGGATGGGATTTTAGAATCTCTTTCTCTCTTTGACCGCCTAAAATAATCACGTTGATTTTTTTTTCAAGCAGGAGAGAGATTAATTTGTCAAAATACCAATATGGCCAATTTTTGTTAGGTCCATTTGACCCTATCAAAAGTGATACAGAAGGCTTATTCTGGTTTATGATAGGTAAAATGTTTAAAGATGGTAATAAATTCCTAATAGACTCTATATCTAAAAACTTTTCACTATTTACATCCAAAGATGTTTCATAACCAATTGCCCTAGCCAAATTTACATAAGAGTCAATAATATTCTCATTCAAGTCCCTGAAAACTGGAATATCACATTTAAAAGAGTCACCCTTGATAACTGAGCAAACCGTCTTTTTGCAGAAAAATTTTTCAACAAGATAAGGATAATGAGTATGTCCAGGATGGTGACGTAAAAATTCATAATCATATCTTTTGCGTAATAAGAAATCTAATACAAATTTACTTGTCTGCAACGGTTCTTTCAATGCATAATAAGAAATTTTATTGATATCAACAGTAGTTACACTTGTAAGTCTTTCAAGAATTTCAAAACTTGTTTTTTTTGCACCACAAAATACATCAACAACAGCCTCTGGATCATTCATATGCAATATTTTTATCAAAGGAAGAACAAATATAAAGTCCCCAATTCCGGGTCCTCCGTAAATTAAATAACGCATTTTGAGTTAATGCCTCCTAAAAATTTTGCAAGTCATTCTAACGTCGGAGCTGCTAAAATGCAATTCATTCATAATACTTGTTCAATGTAGTACTCATATCATCTCTGAAGTATCGCAATGCGAAAATGTTAATCATGAACTCTTAACCGTAATATAATACTCGCACTAACAAAAATTTTTTCACACAAAGGAGAGAATTATTTTGCCCGTCGAGTATGAAAATGAGCTTGAATATTTTTATGACCCCGACGAATTTCATCGTGAAGTCGTCTACGTCGGAGTAAATTCCCCCGAAGCTGTCTCACGCGAAGAAGCCCGTAATGCCGATAAACGTGCAATTGAAACTTTCGGAATTCCCAGCATATTATTAATGGAAAATGCCGCAATCGCTGTCGTCCGGGAAATGAAAGAGTACATGGTCTTCGCTATAGTCTGTTCACCAGGAAGCAACGGAGGAGACGGCCTCGCAATCGCACGACACTTATGCATAATGGGTAAAGACGTTCGAGTTTACATCGTCGGAGATCCCAAGAAAGGCAGTGAGGATTTCAAGACTAATCTCAAAATTATGAGCAAACTCGCGCCGGAAGTCTTGAACACGATTAACGATGAAAATTTTGAGGAGTTCGAGAGCGCATTAAAAGGCTGTGAGACATGCATTGACGCTATATTTGGAACTGGCTTAAATCGTCCTGTCGAAGGCATTTACAAACGCGTAATCGAAGCAATTAACTCTCTAGCCTCTCACGTTGCTTCTGTCGATATTCCTTCTGGGCTTGACTGTGACACCGGAGAAGAACTCGGCGTTGCTGTTCGTGCGACTAAGACTATAACTTTTCACAGAATGAAAAAGGGATTAGACATTTCGCCCCAATTCGGAGGAGATGTTACAGTTTCATATATTGGCATTCCAAATTAATAATTTTTACAGGAGGATGAAATTTTTTATCATGTTCAAAAAGTTTTTACCGGTGATTTTCTTGCTGGCTTTCTTGAGCGTCGAGGCTTTTGGTGCTACGACTATTGACCCTTATCACCTTTACCCTCAGATTAACGATTCAGATTCAGACACAGCATATGCACGTTACGGAAATTCTGACATCGGATTTTACTATCAATTACGAGACATCACAGGAGCTTCACGTCAGGAAGTTGTTGCCGGCCCTCAATGGTTCGCGACGATCTACGAGAATTATTATTACTATTATCATACTCAGGACAGCGACCACGCAGGAATTTACAGGAGGACAATGGGCGGAGAAATTCCCGAAGTTGATATCTCACTCGTCGGAGATCTCTTAAACGGCTTTGATTACGTCTTGGCCGAAGAGCCGCAACCTTATGCACGCTGGGTTGACCGAAATCTAATCAACTCAAGCATGTATGACGTTTATCCGGATCCTCTCGAAAGTTTATGCTTAGTCTTAACAAACGGACAAGGTGAGTTCAATCTTGATTTCGGAAATCCTTACGCCCGACATTTCCCGTTCTGGTACGGCTGGGGCTCAGGCTCAACAATGCGATGGTGGCAGAATTACACTTATAACTCTATCAATGAGCCGGTAGCTTTTATCATTGACACTTCAACCCAGAGCATTTACAAGAAGCAAAGCACCGCACGTTCAGCGAGTTATCCGCTGGCTTACACTTATGAAATCACGAATAACTCCGGCGATATATTATTGACCGTTAGCGACACTTCAGGAAATACAGCGTACACAATTTCAGGCGACAGAACAGCGGCTTTCTATGTTGATGACGCTGATGGGAATGCGGCTTATTACGTCAGCGGTGATGTAATCTTCGACGTGAATAATAATTACGCATGGATTTACACGATTGAAGACGGCGATACTCCAGGCGTAAGATATATCTGCGACCTCCGAAGAGTGAACGAGTCCGTAAGTTTTTCGGGCTTCGATGACGCGTATACATTCACCGTAAATCCTTCAGCTGAGCAATTAATCAATCCAGCCGCATATCTCAATGCCAACGTTAGAATACAAGGAATTGACGCAGGAACTTACGGAAGTTCTTTAGGCTACTTGACACTTCGACAGCGTGCGGATCTCGCAACCGGTTACAGCAATTACCGTGAGTTTACGACAATTCCTATGGTAATCGCAAACGTCTCAAACGGCAACGCCTCAACTAACCCGTTATACTTCGATATGATTGTCTTCAACAGCGGCGACATCGTTAATCGCATAAAATACACTTGGGACGCTCAAGGCGACATGACCCAAGACTTGGGAATTTTCTACATGATGCAGCCTTATAACTCCGTAATGCCGACTTATGACCTGGAAACAAGAATTACTAACAGGACAGGAACTCGCTATGAATTATTCCGTTATGATCAAATATCCTCACGTTCAAATGTTAAAGCGGCAGTCGAATACAGGGACAATTACGCGAGCATTCAGCCGGATTACTGGAAGTATGACTTAACGCCGGACTTATACGGAACATTGCCGGAAAGTTTTATGTTGGACGCTCACAGCCAGATTGCTCCGGGACTTGTTACTGTTTATCGCAACAATATAGGCTCAGGCTACGGAACGATTAACACGAATTATGACACTAGCGAGAGTTTCAGGATTTACGAGTATTCAAGCACCAATCCGAAAAATTTACGTCTGAACTATAAACGTGTAGCCGGAATTACTTTAGACGAGGACGAGACACGAAACAGATTATCACTCACTGGCGGAAGTGTCGAAACAACCGGATTTAATATGCGTTTTGCTGACATTACGAAAAATGATGAAGAGACTGAATACGAACTCGAAAACTTGATGGGTAAGCCTCCTTTGATGATGCCTGTAAACTCAGCTAAAGTTATTCCAGCTCAATATTATGTCAACTCTTCAGCCTTGAACTCCTTCACGATTAACAAGGACTTAGCAGAATATCTTGATGAAAGCTATCTCAGCCGAGTTTATAACTTCGTAATCTCTCAGGACGAACAAAGCAACGACGTAATTTTAGACTTAGCGGATCACATAGCAATTCAGCCGGTCTCGATAAGATTTAGAATTCCGAGACAAAATCAGATGTTAATAAATCACTGGGACGAACTTGATAACGCCGATAATTCACGTCAATTATTTGAACGTTTCGCGAATTTCGGAACTGTCTGGGTACGTTCAGCGGCAACAAGAGAACAGGACACAAATTTATTCACGGCGATTAACAACAAGGGAAGCAATCAAAGCGTTACTGCCGGCAACTGCGTGAGAGCCTTCACGTATGAGGATGAACTTTATCTTGACTTCATAGTTTTCATCGCTGACGCTAAGAGTAAAAATGCTAACCGAACGGCTTACGTCGAAATCTTCAAAGATGATGATATTCCGTATATCTTAATCGGAGACGGCGAAAATGACGGAGTTCTTAATCTGCAATTTTATATAGGCGCGAACACGGATAATCCGACAACACGCGAAAATCCAACGTCTAATGATACTCAACCTGTAAATAATGATGGAGGCTCTGGCGGCGGCGGCTGTAATTTGGGATTGGCCGGAATGCTGGGACTTCTTACATTGGCCGGAGCTTTACGAAAACGTTAACGCTAAAAAAATTTCCCCCTCATCAAAACGGTGAAGGGGATTTATTTTTTACTCTGCAACTTCCACGAAAATATGATAAATAGATCTTATTGCGCGTTCAAAGTCCTCGTTCAGAACTCCCACGATTATATTTAACTCGCTAGCTCCCTGATCTATCATCCGTACGTTAATTCGAGCGTCGGCCAATGCCCTGAAAATCTTTGCGGCTGTTCCGGTTTGAGACTTCATGCTTCGACCGACGACGGCGATTAATGAAATTCCGGATTCGACTTCGAGGGATTCAGGCTCAACGATTTTTGCTATTCGGCTCAAAACTTCCTGCTCATGCTCAATGAATTTATTCTCGTGAACAATTACTGTCATCGTGTCAATTCCGGAAGGCAAATGCTCAAGCGGAATATTATTTTCCTCGAAACACTGAACAACTTTGCGGTAAAAATCTGCCTGAGAATGCATTAAGTCCTTAGCAATTATGATCGAGCAAAAGTTTTTACGTCCTGCAATTCCCGTGATAGTATATTTTGAGCGTCGTGCTGTGTTCTCGACAATCCATGTCCCGGCGTCTTCCGGCTTATTCGTGTTGCGTATGTTGATGGGAATTCCGGCCTTCTTAACTGGGAAAATTGCGTCCTCATGCATAACGCTAGCACCCATGTAAGCCAGCTCACGAAGTTCACGATAAGTTATGTTTCTCATGACTGCGGGATTGCTGACAATGTGAGGATCCGCCATCAATAACCCTGATACGTCCGTCCAGTTCTCATAAACTCCAGCACGACATGCTCGAGCTACGATTGAGCCGGTAATGTCGCTTCCTCCACGCGAAAAAGTTTTGATTTTCCCGTCAGGACTTGAACCATAGAAGCCGGGAATTACCGCACATGAGCATTCTTCAAGTCTTGGGCCTAAGACTGAGTAAGTTTTATCGTCGTCAAAATTTCCGTTCTCGTCAAAGAAAATTACTTCAGCCGCGTCAATAAACTCATAGCCTAAATAATTCGCCATGACTAAACCGTTGAGATATTCCCCGCGTGAAGCCGTGTAATCCTTTTCAGGCTCATGCAGTAATTTATCCTCGATTGCGTCAAACGCTTCTGCAAGTGAGAGACTGAGATTTAAGCCCTGTATTATCTCGTTGTATCTGTCCTTTACGGCTAAAAACGGCTCATAAAAATTTTTCCCAGCAACGGCCAATTCATAGCACTCATAGAGCAAATCAGTAACTTTTATATCTCCGTCGTATCTTTTTCCTGGTGCAGAAGGAACGACGTAAACTCTTGCGTCATCACTGCGAATAATCGCCCCGACTTTCATGAACTGCTTTGCGTCTGCTAAAGAACTTCCGCCAAATTTTACAACTTTCTTCATAATACCCTGAACTTCTGCCCTTCTGGTTTAGCCGGAGAATTTACGCTTGCAACAGGCTTTAAGTCTTCAAGTCCATCTTTAACGTTATGGCCGAGAGTTTTTACGCATTCGATTACATCAGAGACTACCGCGCTTGCTGTCGGCAATTTTCCTGCACCTCGACCGTAAAACATGAGATTATCTACCATATTGCCGGTTATCATGATCCCGTTGAACACGTCATTAACTCCGTAAAGCGGGCTGTTCGACGGGACAAGATACGGGGCAACGTTGACGCTTTGAGTTTCAGCCTCATAAACTCCGAGCAATTTTATCGACATTCCCTGAGCTTCAGCGTCTTTGATGTCCTGTTGAGTTACGTTCGTTATGCCCTCACAAGAAACTTGCTCATACGAGAATTTTTTCCCTGACACGAGCGACGCAAGAATAGCAATTTTCCGCGCCGTATCATGACCTTCAACATCAGCGGCCGGATTTCTCTCAGCAAATCCCTTCTCCTGAGCTTCTTTCAAGGCATCCGCAAAATCTTTTCCGGCTTTCATGTTCGTGAGAATGTAATTGCAAGTCCCGTTCAGAATTCCCGCAATACGCGAAACTTTTTCATGTCCGCATGCTTCACGGATTGTGCGTAAAACTGGAATTCCTCCTCCTACGCTCGCTTCAAAGAAATAGCTGCAATTATGCTCTCGTGCTATTGCGCTAAGCTCAACACCGAACGCGTCAACAAGCTCTTTATTCGACGAGCAAACACTTATGCCATGCTCAAGCGCTAAATGCGTGTATGTGTAAGCCGGCTCTTTTCCGCCCATCGTCTCACAGATGACTTTAACGTCAGGATCATTCACGATTACATTAATATCATTGACAACTCCGGGAATGTCGCGAATGTCGAGAATGTATTTCACGTGCAAATTGTCGCCAAGAACGTCTTTAATTTCCGTTTGGTTCTTCTCGATTACCTCAGCAACTCCGCTCCCGATATTGCCGAAACCTAATATTGCAATGTTTATCATTTTATTTTGCCTCAATATATTTCTGGTTCACTAAGAGTTCCGCGCATTCAACAGCACCACCTGCCGCGCCTCGTAACGTATTATGAGAAAGCCCGATAAATTTCCAGTCGTAAATACTGTCTTGACGAAGACGACCGATTGATACGCCCATTCCGCCCTCGTAATTCACGTCAAGAGCAACCTGCGGCCTGTTATCCTCGTTGAAGTATTGAATGAATTGCTTCGGAGCTGTCGGGAGTTTTTCACGCTGAGGAATTCCGCTGAAGGCTTCAAGTTTCGCAATGAGTTCTTCTTTACTTCCTGGAGCTTTACGGAACTTCACGAATGCTGCCGCTGTATGTCCATAGAGAACGGGAATTCTTACGCATTGAGCCGAGATTGCAGGTTCAGAAGCCGCGACGATTTTATCACCCTCAATATGTCCGAAAATCTTTAACGGTTCCTTCTCACTTTTTTCCTCTTCGCCGCCGATATACGGGATTACATTGCCGACCATTTCAGGCCAAGTTGAGAAATTTTTGCCGGCTCCGGAGATTGCCTGATAAGTCGTAACGATTGCTTCATAAGGTTCATACTCACGCCATGCCGCAAAAGCTGGTGCGTAACTCTGAATTGAGCAATTAGGCTTGACGGCGACAAATCCCCTTGAAGTTCCCAAACGTTTACGCTGAACTGAGATAATTTCGGCATGTTCGGGGTTAATCTCAGGAATTATCATCGGAACGTCAGGAGTCCAACGATGCGCGCTATTATTCGACACTACGGGAGTTTCGGTTTTCGCGTAATCGTCCTCGATAGCTCGTATCTCTTCTTTGGTCATGTCCACAGCACTGAACACAAAATCTACTTCGTCAGCAATTGCCTTCACATCATTAACGTTATGAATGACTAAATTTTTCACGTTCTCCGGAATTGCCTCATCAAGAAGCCAGCGTCCTGAAACAGCCTCTTCATAAGTTTTTCCTGCGCTCTTCGGTGAAGCCGCTAAAACTCGAATATCGAACCATTCATGATTGTGAAGTATCTGGATAAATCTTTGTCCTACCATTCCTGTTGCGCCTAATACTCCGACGCGTAATTTTTTCTGCAAGTTAATTCACTCCTTATGAGTAATAATAATTATGCTAAATCTCTGTTGCAAAAATTTTCTGCATAGTATACCACCCATTAAAAATTTACTCGGATGATTATGAAAGTTAATCGCAAAATAGAACGTGTTATATTTTCCCTCTAAAATTTTTCCGACAACGTTAAACGTAAACCCGTAAATAATCTAGTGCTTTACTTAATGGCAAGTACGTTAAATTTCGCTATAATACATTTACCCAAATAAAATTTACAAATTCAGGAGGTAAGTTTTCCGTGAAAAGATTTATCACAATATTATTCACAGCAATACTTGCGCTCTCATTATGTGCGACCGGACTTTTTGCCGCAGAAGCTGATGCTCCCCAAGCAAGTTCAGGTCAAAAAATCATAATCGTTTGTCCGTGGGGCGAAGGTGGCGGAGCAGATTCAACCCTTCGTGCACTCGCGGCGGCTCTTAAGGAAGTTTCGAATTATAATGTTGAAGTCGCTAATATTACAGGCGGCGGCGGAGTAAACGGAGCTTCTTTCACTCGTGAACATGCGGCAGACGGAAATATGTTCATGCTCGGAACTCAGAGCTTGTTCTTAATGGACATTAACGGTGCAATGCCCTTCAAGTTCAAAGATGAGTTCGTCCCTGTAGCAAGGCTCGTAAATGCCGTAAACGTAATCGCGGCTTCTCGTCGTGCAATGGAAGAAAGAGGCTATACGAATTTCTCAGAGTTACGCGACTTCGTAAAGTCTCATCCTTCCAGCGTCAGTGTCGGAATGCTCACGAGTACAGGAGTTGACGGCTTATCGCTCAAAAAGGCAATCGAAGGCTTGAATTTGCTCGAAGTCAATTATCCTTCTGGTGCAGGAATGAATTTAGCGCTTTCCGAAGGGCAAATTGACTTGATGGTTACAGGAACGGACGAAATTGATGAATTAATTTCTGCTGGTGAGATTACGCCGTTATTAGTCCTTGCTGAAAAAAGAATGAGCAGATATCCCAATGTTGAAGCGGCTGGAGAAATCGGCGTTGACTCTGTAATTGGCCCGGAACGTGGAATTTTCGCCAAAAAGGGAACTCCTCAGGAAGCAATTGACGCACTCGCAAAAGCTATTGAGGACGCAACGAAAACTCAGACTTGGCAGAATTTCATCGTCAAGGGCGGTTATGATGATCGTCCGGGATTTGCGAACACTGCGGATTACCAGAAAATTATGGATGACGAATACAAGACTTTCACGGACATGTTGAAGCCCGCAAAAGCTGCTGACAAGAAAGCTCCTGCCGCTCCTTCAACGAAACTTGCAATTATCGGCTTCGTGATGGTCTTAGTGTTAATCATCTGCCTCATCAAGAAGATTATAATTCCGCCGATCGCGTTTATTCTTCTTCCGACGATTGCGGCTTTAATCGCTGGATTTGATCCGTTAGTCGTGAATAAGTTTGCGGCTTCCGGAATTAGCAAAATGGTCTCGACGGTCTCACTGTTCGTGTTCTCAATTTCATTCTTCTCGTTAATGAGCGATCAGGGAGTTTTTGATCCAATCGTTAATTTCCTCATCAAGAAGGCTGGAACTAATGTAACTCTTGTACTTCTTGCGACTGCGGCAGTTGCTGTAATCGGACATCTTGACGGTTCAGGAGCTACGACATTCATAATCACGATCACGGCGATGCTCCCGTTATTCAAGAAATTGAAGATGGACAACAGAGCTTTGATGATGTTAATCTGCGTTGCAATCGGAGTTATGAACGTATGTCCTTGGGGCGGCCCGACGATTAGAGCGGCTACGGTTCTTGAGACGGATCCTAATATTTTATGGCATCGTCTTCTTCCTGTTCAGGGAGCTATGCTTGTGATTACGTTTGCGATTGCGTTTATTCAGAGCGGAGTTCAGAAGAGAAGGATTAAGAAGCTCGGACTTACTATTGATGACACAACAGAAGAAGCCCAAGCTGAAGCCAAAGGCCCGAAGGTTTCAACGGCTCTTCAGTGGTACAACTTCTTAATCGTCGTTGCTGTAATCGTTGTTCTCATGATGGGACTTCTCAACCCTGCTTACACGTTCATGCTTGCATTGGCCTTAACTCTTCCGTTCAACATTAAGTCACTCAAGGAGCAGAACGCGAAACTCAAGAATTACGGTGTTGCGGCAATGTCAATGGTCGTTACGTTGTTTGCGGCAGGAATTTTCACGGGCGTATTAAGCGGCACAGGAATGCTCAACGCTATGGCTTCGGCCGTCGTTACGGTAATCCCGCCGGATCTTGGACGCTACACTCACTTCATCGTAGCATGCTTCGCGGTCCCGTTGATTATGTGCTTAGGAACAGACAGCTTCTATTTCGGCCTGCTTCCTGTCGTCGTTGGCATAGCTTCACAGTTCGGCGTTAATCCTATGGATGTCGCGTGCGTATTGCTCGTAGCTGAGAACGTCGGAGTTATGATTTCCCCGTTAAGCCCGGCAATGTATTTAGGCTTAGGACTTCTTGAAATCGACGTAGGCGAACACATCAAATACTCTCTTGTTTGGATTTGGGGAGTAAGTTTGCTTGCAATCGCGGCTTGTATCTTACTCGGAGTTACTCCACTTTAGAATTTAGCTGTAAAATTTCTTTGCTGTCGTCAGGTGAAAATCTTGGCGGCAGTATTTTTTTGCGTAAAACTGGGAAATTTGTTCTCATATCGGCGAATATCTTTTTGGCATAAATTTTAGTGATAATATACATAAGCATTCACGTTCAAAGGAGGAAAAAATATCATGATACGTAAACTTTTTCTTGCAAGTTTCATTCTCGTGTTATCAATTTCGTGTGCTCATGCTCAGATTGACGAAGCTGTTGTAAATGCGGCATGGGCGAAAATCTCGAAAGCTGACGGCTTCAAGACCATAGCGATAACTTACGAGAAAGACACTTCGCCTAATGCTTGGGTATTATTCCAGTCGCAAAACAACTTCAGCGTTCATGTTACGGCCGGCCTAATGAAAATTCTCAATCACGAGGACGAAATCGCCGGAGTCTTAGGTCATGAGATCGGACATGTCAGACTTGGACATTACAACAAAGGAGTTGGACGTGCTGTGGGCTGGACAATTCTCGGAACTTTACTCGGAAAAGCCGGAGGAGTTGCGCAAGCTGTCGGTTCTGTCGGAATGAACTTAGCGGAGAGCGGATTTAGCAGGGGCCAGGAGGTTGACGCGGACGATTACGGAACGGAATTACTCAAACGTGCAGGCTATGACCCTTACGGTTTATATCGAGCAATGAAGGCGTTTGCTGATAATAATTACGTAACGGGAAAAAGCGGCTTCAATTCACATCCGCCGACTGAGAGAAGATTGCAACATTTACAGGCAAAAGCTAAAACCGTGAGTGGTCAATAATTTAACGAGGTGATGAAATTTATCATGATGAAAAAATTTTTGCTCGCATTCTTACTCATAATTTACTCTGTGAGCTGTGCTTATTCTGCAACGTCAATAACTAATGCTGCAGGCTTAAATGCTGTACGAACTTCACCGAACGGAGATTACAGGCTTGACGCTGATATTCAGCTGTCAGCATATTACAACTGGATACCCATTGAGAATTTTACAGGAACTTTCGACGGTCAAGACCACATAGTTTATATCAGGATAGACGAGTTCGAAGAGGATGACGAAAGATTATTGACGTATGACCGGGCATTATTCGGTTCTGTAACTGGCGGAACAATCGAAAATTTACATGTTACGGGCGTTGCAAAAGGTTATAACGCCGGAGGAATAGCCGCGACACTCTCAAGCGGAACAATCAGCAATTGCACGTTTTCAGGCGACGTTGAAGTTGAGGAAGTCTTAGGCGACCCCGAACAAGAACGAACGAAAATTAACGCTGGCGGAATTGTCGGAAGGATGACAGGCGGAACAATCGAGAACTGTTCATTCAGCGGAAATGTTACAGCTTCAACCGAAACCGAGAAGATTTACGCGAATGCTGGCGGAATTGTCGGAAGGATGACGGGCGGAAAAATCACGGGCTGTTTCGTGGATCAAGGCTCAGTTATTACGACTGAAGGAGACGGCTCAGCTTCCGGAGGAATTGCGGCTTATGCTATAGTAGGCTTGTCTGATGAAATCTCTGAATGCATGTTCGACGGTACTGTCAACTCGACTTACTCAGCCGGAGGAATTGTCGGGACCGTAAACGGCGGAATTATCCAGAATAATGACGTTCTCGGCAATGCAAGGATAAACGGAGATTACAGGGCTGGAGGCATTATAGGAATTGTTGAAGCGGCATCAACGATAAGAAATAACAACGTTTATTCAGGTGCTCAAGTCTCGTCAAGTTCAAGAAGTGCGGGAGGAATTATCGGCTATCTCGGTGAAGGAGAAGTTCCGACGGTCGACGGGAATATTTCACACGCTGAAATCTCCGGGACAGCTCCATACAAAGGCGGAGTTATCGGCGAAATTCATAATCACATCGGAGCTTCAAGCAAAATCACGAACAACAAATACAGCGGCTATTCTTGGGGAATTGGCCGGGACGAGAACGGGAATATTAACATTGACATTCCAGGAACGATTAAGATTGATGCTAATCTTGCGATTACGACGATCGGACATCTTCAGGCGAGAATTGGCACAAGATTTTCACAGACTTTCACGACAAACTCGACATCAAGTGTAACTTGGACTTACGACGGCGATAATATTCCTGGACTTTCTTTTGTTACGAACACGCTTTCAGGAACTCCGACAACTGAAGGTGATTACTCTTTCACGTTAACAGCCTCTTCAAACGGGAATATTGCGAGCAAAGATTTCACTTTGACCGTAAAGTCAGCGTTCGAGATTAAGCCGGATTATGTGCCAGCTGGAAAAGTCAACAAGAGCTACACTCAGGATATCACGATTGAGCCGGAGCCGTCTTCGAATATTCGTGTGAATTGGTATCTTCCTGGCAGTTTCCCAGTTGGCTTGAGCTATATTTATCCTGACAATCACACATTGAGAATTACAGGAACCCCATTAGATTACGGGACATTCAGCGTTGATATTTATGCGACAGTCAACAACGTAACCAAGAGCAAAGATTACGTGTTCTACATTGAGCCTGCGATTGAGATTACTGCGGCCAATTCAGAAAATCTTGATAACACTCAATACGCAAAAGTCGGAGCAAAATATAATCTTCAGCTTCAAGTTGACGGCTATAGCTCATCAAATATGGCATGGAGGACGAGCGGAGATGTTCCTTCAGGTTTAAGCATAAACAAATCTACGGGCTTAATCTCAGGAACTCCACAATCAGGAGGAAAATACAGCTTTACAGTGATCGTTGAGGTTCAATCGGCTTCAGGAGTTCTCAGGGCTGAACGAAATATCACAATTCAAGTCGAGGCAGGATTAATCATCACAACTGCAACTCTTCCAACTGGAACGGTGAATGTCGCATATCCTCCGTCAGGTTTCTCGTCAACTTTAACGTCAAGCCCTGACGCAAATTCCTGGTCTTACAGCGGAAATTTCCCACCTGGTTTAAGTCTCACTCAGAGCACGGGCGAAATCTCAGGAACTCCGATATTGGCAGGGGATTATAAATTTACGGCTTATGCTGTCTCTGGAACTTTAGCGGCGAGCAGGGATTTATCGATTTTAATTCTCTCGTCATTGTCGATAATCTCTCCGGCCACGCTTCCAACGGGAAAAGTCAACACGAATTACACGCCTTACACTTTAGCCGCAAATGTCTCATCAGGAGTAACCTGGACAATTATAAACGGGGATATTTCGCAATTCGGGCTCTCGTTAAGCTCATCAGGCGTAATCTCAGGCACCCCCATAAAGGCAACAAACGGAGCATATTCATTCACTGTTCAGGCTTCATTGACGGGGGGAATTACAGCAACACAAACTTTCACGATTACTATTAGTCCTTCGGTTGAGATTGCAACGGTCTCGCCTCTTCCTGACGGCATTGTAAGTCATGATTATTCGTACACATTGACGACTACGGACCCGACGCAAACAGTAACTTGGGGACTTGTCAGCTCTCTTCCTGCAGGTTTAGCCTTAATCGGAGCCGTAATATCAGGGGAGCCGGAAAATGCCGGAACTTATTCATTCACTGTGAAGATTAGCGATACGTCCGGAACTATTTTAGACGTTAAGGATTTGCAGATTACGATAACGCAAAATTCATCATTTGAGATTGCAACGAACTCGCTGCCTTCAGGAAAAACAGGAGAGAATTATTCTTACACGCTAAAAGTTAATCCTGCTTCACTTCAAAACAGTTTGACCTGGTATATTTTAAGCGGGGATTTACCAGCGGGCTTAACTCTGGAAAAAACGACCGGCACAATCTCAGGAATTCCAACTTTGGACGGAACATTTGACTTCACTGTCAGGGCTTTATCGGGAGACATGGCGGCTCATAAATCCTTGTCAATCACGATAGGTTCAGAACTCATAATCACGACAATTTCACCGTTGGAACCGGCTAAAATCAACACGGAATATTCACAAACTTTGAAGACTAACAAAGGCTCTCCGACTTGGACGCTGACTTCAGGACTTTTACCGCTTGGGCTTGAACTTGCTTCTTCGGGTGATATTTCAGGCACTCCGTTAGAGATTGGCACGTTTGCTTTCACTGTTCAGGCTCAATCCGGAGATATTAAGGCTCGCAAGGATTTTTCGTTGACTGTTAAGCCTATGCTCTCAATCACAACTTCTTCTGATTTGCCGAGTGTGAAAGTAAATTCTGCCTATGCTGTAACTCTCGAAACCGACGCTGAACAATCACAAAGTGTTTCATGGTCGATAATTTCAGGTTCGCTCCCTTACGGTTTAACTCTTGACGCTAACACCGGGACAATTTCAGGAACACCGACGATTGAAGGGGATTACACGTTCACAATTCAGGCAGTCGCTGGAAGTCTGGTTACTAGCAAAATTTTCACGTTGT
The DNA here is from genome assembly GCA_937915835.1 of uncultured Fretibacterium sp. Lineage (GTDB taxonomy): Bacteria > Synergistota > Synergistia > Synergistales > Aminobacteriaceae > JAFUXM01. The sequence continues at coordinate 15,178 of CALGHA010000019.1, forward strand.
CCGTTAATTCATTGCTCGAAATCACTACGACTTCACCGCTTCCGTCAGGGAAAATCGGCCAAGTTTACAATTTCACGTTTGCGGCTGATGCTGATAATGTCACGTGGACAATGAGCAGTGATGAAATTCCTTCGGGTTTAACTTTCACGTCAGGAACTCTCAGAGGAACTCCCTCAGAGGAAGGAACGTTTGTATTTACAGTTCAGGCCAATTCAGGAGAATTAACAACGACTAAAGAATTTGTGCTCGTCATAAAACCTGCTTTATCGATTATGACCGCTTCAGTTCTTCCGTCGGCAAAAGTCGGAACAAGTTACTCTTTTACACTTTCAACCGATGCCGGTAATTTAATTCCATTCTGGACCGTTACGGCTGGAGATTTTCCAGAGGATTTAACGCTTGACAGGACGACCGGGACAATTTCAGGAACTCCGACCAGCGATGGAACTTACGGATTTACGATTACGGCATCAGTTACGGGAAGCACGAGAATGACGGCGAGCAAGGAATTTATTTTGACTATTAGGCCTGCGATCACAATCACGACTGAAACACTGCCTGCAGTCCGAACGGATTCGGAGTATTACGCTTCACTCAGAACTGACGCTGACGAGGATAAAATTGTAGTCTGGAACTTGGTCGGAGGAAGTCTGCCATATGGGATTGAGCTTGACAGTGAGACGGGAATAATTTCCGGATATTCTGAGGCTGAAGGAGAATACAAATTCACAATTCAGGCCGTTTCAGGAAGATTAACAGCAACTCGTGATTTCGTTTTAATCGTCGGCAATGACATCATGATAGCTAATTCAGCAACGCTTCCGGCGATTGACGCAGGCTCTAATTTCTCACAGACGTTTACGCTTTACAACGCCTCAAATTCTGTAATCTGGTCCGTAATTTCCGGTTCACTTCCGACGGGCTTAAACCTGAACGCTTCAACCGGAACAATATCGGGAATTCCTGTTACAGCCGGGACATATTCATTCACAATTCAGGCAGAATCGGGATATTCAATCGCAAGCAAGACATTCATATTAACGGTCAACTTAGCGATTACGACAGAGGCATATTTACCTGAGGGAATAGCGGGCGAGAATTATTCACAACGATTAGAAGTCAAAGGTGCGGCCGCAAATAATGTAGTCTGGTCGGCTGATGCGAATTTGCTTCCGGTCGGGTTGACTTTAACGACTGACGGATTACTTTCTGGCGTTCCTTCTGAGCCCGGCGACTCAGCTTTCACGGTTTATGTTTCGTCTGATAACGCAAAAGCTGAAAAGGCAATGAGGCTCATAATTAATACGTTCTTGGCAGTTCCGATCACTACATCAAGTTTAATTCCCGGAAAAGTCGGCCAGGAATATTTAGCTGAACTCCGAACGCCTCTTGACGGGGTAATGTGGTCTCACGTTCGCGGCACTCTTCCACCTGGATTAACTCTCAGCTCGACGGGCTTAATCTCAGGAACACCGACCGAAGCAGGAACTTTCACGTTCACAGTCAGAGCAGCGACGACGACACGAGAAGGCTTGAGACAATTGACGCTGATAATCGAAAAATCCGACGATGAGAAGAGCATGGATATTGACCCGACTTACGGAAATGTTTCGAGTTCAGGAGGAGGCTGTAACTCTTCGGACTTGGGAATATTAATTTTGCTGGTATTTCTGCTGCTGACACAAAAACGTCATTAAAATAGAACGTGTTATATTTTTACGCTTCCTTTGAGAATATGAAGGGGGCGTAATTTTTTTGCGTGAATATCAAGAGTTAGCTATAATAATTCGCAATATTTATTAATGAACATGAGAGCAGGTGAAAAATTTTGTCCGGCATTAGAACTAAAGCATTGATACTCGCGGCTGTGTCGGTGAATTTGATTATGCCTTCGACGAATGCCCAAGCCGCTGAGCTTTTAACAGTTCGTCCCGACGGAGTAGTTCTGCGTGATACTCGTATATATTCAGGTGTGGTTATGGGAGCTTATCAGAAAGCCTACGCTATGAACTTCGAAATTTGGAAGCCTCAGGATTTGCCCGCAGGATGGTACGCAACTTTTGATGGATTTCCAGTTGCACAGATTGCCGAAAATCGCTGGGTATACGGACAATTGACGATTGACGGGAGCATTAGGCCCACGAATATTTTAGTAGGTTCGGTTGTGCCTTCAAGTGTTCCGGGCTTGGCACGAATTGCTTCGGTCTGGAGCTACGGAAAAGCTGTAAATTCTCCGGAGTTCCTGAAAATCCGTGAACGAAGCTGTAATCGCATGGGCTGGCTCAATGAAGGCTACGTGAACACGATAATTGCTTGGCACACGAAAAGGCCCGAAGTCTATGTTTGGCTTGGCGATCGATGGAAGAAATTTACGCCTAATTCCGGTGAATATACTTGGCAGATGTTGAAGCGAATAAACCCGTATATTTCCGATGAGCTGAGAAAAAATAACGCATGGCATCAGGGCGGTGAACCTCTTGAAGTTGCTGACTTGGCCAGACAATGGGGCTTAATCTGGGGAGGACGTGTTGTTCTCACTACACTTAAGAATTACCATGACAGCGGCGGAAGCGACGGAAATGTTACGTCAATGCGCGACACTTCAAGCTCAGGCGGGAGTCCCTCGTCTCCAGAAGGAAATGACAACAGCCCTCAATGGGACGTAGATTAATGGAGTGATAAAATTTTTATGACAAATAAACGGGATAGAATAGAAAAACTGCTTTCGATGGCCTGGAACACTAACAGTACTGCCAGAGCTTTAGCGATTGCAAATCAAATTCTTGAAATTAATCCGGATAATATTGAAGCCCTGATACTCAAAGCCGATAACACGGAAAATCATAATGAACGTGCCGAAATACTTTTACATGCTGTTTCTTCTCTTGATAAGCCCGAAAGCTGTAATCCTGATGACCGGGATTTATTAGCATTAGTGATTAATCAGAGATTAGCTTACGCGTTTTATGCTATGAATAGATATGATGAGTCATTTGCGTATTGTGAAGCCGCTTTGAAATTTGCCGCTGAGAATGAAGCTGACCCCGACGCTGAGAGCAATTTAGAAGAAATGAAGAGATTGTATTACAGAATATTGATTGAGCGTCAAGAATGGCAGAAAATTCTTGCTGAGACAATGCGGGACGAGGAACATTCGTTAGCTTGGGCTTATTCGAGATTAATTGCCGCGTGGATGATTGCTCCGGGAAAAGCTCAAAGTGTCTGTGCAAATATGTTCTGGGACGCTTTAATGTTCGGGCCTGATGTTCCGTTTTACGTTCTTGGTTATCTTGAGGAGCCTGAAGATGATTCCGGGCCTGTTGAGCAGGAGGAGTTTGATTTTGCCTTGATGTATTATGATGCATTTTCGATCACTGAGGAATTTTTCGACTGGTTTTCTCGAGGAACTATATTATTTGGGCTGTTGTCAAATCGTTTTGACGCAAAGGAACGGGAATATATGCTTGATGTGATTGACACACTCGGCGGCTATGAAGAGTATGAAAAAATGAGCAAAATTTTAGTTGAGGCTGATGATGCGGCGATAATTGAGGCATTAGCGGCGAACAAATGTCTTGCGAATTGACAGGATATGCCCGTATGAACGACAAGAAAATTAAAGTATGCTTTTTGCATCCCGATGTTCGTAACGTCAATGATATGTTAACGTGGCTGCATTTAAAGAGTCTTCCGTTTGCTGAAAATATTGTATTTGATAACGAGAACCCTGATTATATTTTTGCTACGGATCATATTTATCATAATTTAGAATACGCAAAAACTTTCATGAGGCTTGCGCAGAAGGCATCAATACGAATTTACTTCAGCGGAGAATCTATAACGCCTGATCTGAATATATTTGATTATGCTATAGCCTTTGACAAAAAATTATCAGATATGGACAGAATTACATCAATGCCTGCAAATATTTTCTGGACTAATTTAATTACACGGACTGAGAACGAATTAACTTCACAGGAAGAAGCTAAATCATTGCTTCAGGAGCGAAAAAGATTTTGCAATTTCATTTATTCAAACAGAGGAGCCCATCCCAATCGAGATAAGTTATTTCATACGATATCGGCATATAAACATGTGGATTCACTCGGTCGACATCTTAATAACATAGGTGCATTAATTACTTACAAGAAGGGGGGTATTAGTTGGAGCGAGCTTAGCAGAATGATTAAGAGCAAGTATAAATTTTCAATAGCGTCCGAAAATGCAAGATACGAGGGCTATACTTCTGAAAAATTGCTGACAAGTTTTGAAGCTCATACGGTGCCGATTTACTGGGGAAATCCTTATGTTGCCGAAGAGTTTAACTCTGAAGCCTTCGTGAATTGCATGGATTATGAAAGTTTTGATGAAGTTGTGAAGCGAGTAAAAGAAATTGATGAAGATGATGATTTGTGGGCTTATATGGTTAGCAGGCAATGGCAGACTAATGAGCAGAAGAAGAGTTCCGAACAACTGCTTGTAAGATATTTAAGATTTATGGAAAATATATTTACTCAACCTGTTACGTTAGCTAAAAGACGGCCGGAAGGAACTTTTACGCGAATTTATGAGAGATGGTTTTTTCAGCGTAAATATTATAATCCCTCAAGACTTAGCATGATTTTCACGGCTCCTAGCGTATTATTATCAAGGTTGAAGAACAAGTTTACATACAAACGCGAAATAGATATTCACGATTTCTTTAAAGACTGAAAATAAAATAAATAAGTTGAGGAAAAAATATGAACAATAGAAAAATTAAAATTTGTTTCCTTCATCCCTATATAAAAGATGCGGACTCAGTTGTGAAGTATTTGCATATTACTGGGCTTCCTTTTGCTGAAAATATTGTGTGGGATGATGAAAATCCTGATTACTTGTTTGCTTCTGAACATATTTATTTTTCGCCGCATTTTGCCAAGAAATTTTGGGAACTCGCGCATAAACCTTCTATAAGGATTTTTCATGCAGGGGAATGTGTGGCACCTGACCTGAATATATTTGATTATGCAATAGTGTTCGATAAGAAATTATCTGATATGAATAGAGTATGTTCTATGCCGACTAATCTTTTCTTTAGTAATGCTATATCACGTACTGAGAACAATTTAACTGAGAGACAGGCAAAATTGTTGTTGAGAGAGCGGAAAAGATTTTGCAACTTTCTTTACTCAAATGGAGCTGCTCATCCCAATCGTGATAAATTATTTCATGCCTTATCTTCATATAAATCTGTTGACTCTCTTGGCAGGCATCTTAATAATATAGGTGCGTTAATTACAGGGGGGGG